>CANHMG010000006.1 GCA_947461795.1 Flavobacteriaceae bacterium
CGGCATCATCATGATTCAAAACGATATTCCGAATCAAGCTATACAAAGGTCTTTGGTATTCTTTCAAGAGTTGTTGAAACGCCACATTCTGCGTTTTAGGATCCAATAAGGTTTGTATGAAATCTTTTTCTTCCAAAGAAATTTTTGGTGTTGGAATACAATGTAAAGAAATGGTTTAAAACCAATTTTAAATTAAGGTGTTTTATTTTCTACAGGAGGAATAATATTACTTTCATTCGTTGTACTTTCGGCTGTTTGAACTGGAGCTTTTGGAGTTGAAGAAATAGCAGGTTGGGATTTAATAGGAACATATAATTCGGTAATCCATTGTGATGGGTTGGAAACTTGAACCATATTTTTTTTGTAAATTTCAATTCTCGGCACATCGATATTTTGCGAGAAATTGTTCTTTTTAATATACTCGATGGTCTTATCCAAAGCTTCTTTATTATGAGAATAATCGCCCGTTAGCGTCGTTTTTACCGATGAAAAAGGCAGCAATAATCCCGACGTAATATCACTTACATCGCTAGTGTGTATCTCTTCTTTAACAGGAATACAAACGGACAATTTTGTAATTCCATTAGCGACATCATACGTATGATAAATAACAAAAGGTTTCCCGTACATCACCAACTTATTTTTTGCAAAAAAATGAAACATATTCGGAATCATGATCCGAAGGTTATTCGGAACATTACTAATTTTACTTGTTATGGTTTGTTTCAAATAGAAAGTACCCGATTTCTTCACAGAACCCTCTACTTTGATTTTGTAAGTGTTCATTTCATAGTCGATTGTTTTTCCTAAATTGGCTAAGCTTTTTTCATACATAGCCCCAAAAACTTGGGAAGCACCCCCTTGAAAAACAGAGGAAACTTTAAACATAAAGCTCATGATACCTTTAGCTCTCCAAGTTACTTTTGTTCCTCCTAAAGTATCTTTAAATTCCCATGAAACATTCGCATTCGTGCCATCATAATTCATTTTCTGACGCAAACTTTTGTTAGTAATGACCGCCATTGTTTTCATATCGCCATCACCATCGTTCCCATGCCAAGAATACGAACCTCCAATACCCACAGTACTTTTAGGATAATTAAATGTCATGGTAGGATCTTCTTTTTTCCAAGAACCAAAAGTTTCCCAGTTCCGAAAATCATTCACATAATTGAAAAGTGTTGTTCTTGGGGATTTGATAACAATACTTCTTTCTACATTAAAATCACCCTTGAGTGTAGCGATATATACAGTTGTTGCGAAAAGTGCTAAAAAAAGCAACAGGAAAAGATATTTTAGAATTCTCATAGTATAGGCGTTGTTGATGTGGTAAAGTTAACAGTTTTATCTTTATTTAAATTAGTAATTTTAAAATCATACCAATAAAATCTATGTCCTAAAAATCTTTCTTTTAAGTTACAATAGTTATATTTGAATTCAATTTTCAAAACAATTATTAAATACATTTTATAATGAAATTATTAAAATCGTTCACAGTATTAATTGCAACTAGTGTCATTTCTTTTGCTAACGCTCAAGAGAATAAAACATCCAATAAAAGTAATGATTCCGCACCTTTTTCTTATGTAGTAGAACAATTTGCCGACATCAATGTCTTACGATATCAAATTTCGAGTTGGGACAATCTGACTTTAAAGGAAAAAGAATTGGTCTACTATCTAACGGAAGCAGGAACTTGCGGTAGAGATATTATGTGGGATCAGCATTATAAATACAATCTCAAAATCAGAAAAGCATTGGAGTCTATTTATGCGCAATACAAAGGAGATAAAAGAACTGCCGATTGGAAAAACTTTGAAGTCTACTTGAAACGTGTTTGGTTTTCAAACGGAATTCACCATCATTATTCGAATGATAAAATCAAACCTGCTTTTTCTAAGGATTATTTCAATGAATTATTAAAAGCAACGAAAACGTCTTTAGATCCTACAATTGTTGCCATATTATTTAATGAGGTAGATTCAAAAAAAGTGAATCTAGACGAATCTAAAGGATTGATTGCAGGTTCTGCTATTAATTTCTATGAGAAAGGAATTACTGAAAAAGAAGCCGAAGTTTTTTATGCCAATAAGAAAAGTCCAGACGCTTCGAAGCCTTATTCTTACGGTTTGAATTCAAAATTGATTCGAAATAAAAAAGGACAATTAGAAGAAAAAATTTGGAAAAGTGGCGGCATGTATGGAGCAGCCATCGATAAAATTATCTATTGGTTAGAAAAAGCGAAGACAGTAGCGGAAAACCAAAAACAAGCAGATGCATTGGGTTTATTAATAAGTTATTATAAAACTGGGGATTTAAAAACGTGGGACGATTACAATATTGCTTGGTTGCAAGCTACTGATGGGAATATTGATTACATCAGCGGCTTTGTAGAAGTATATAATGATCCATTAGGGTATAGAGGTTCGTATGAAGGCGTTGTTCAAATTAAAGATTTTGACATGTCGGCTAAAATGGAAGTGGTTTCCAAAAATGCACAATGGTTTGAGGACAATTCGCCTTTAATGCCGGAACATAAAAAGAAAAATGTAGTAGGCGTATCCTATAAAACAGTGGTCGTTGCAGGAGAATCAGGCGATTCGTCTCCGAGCACACCTATTGGAGTAAATCTTCCCAATGCCGATTGGATCAGAGCTTCTTATGGCTCTAAATCGGTCTCTCTTGGAAATATTATTGATGCGTATGCTAAATCTGGAGGAAAGGGTAAATTATTAGAATTTGCCAACGATGAAGAAGAGATTGCTTTAGCTCAAAAATATGCTGAAATTGGAGATAAAATGCATACGGCTTTGCATGAAGTGATTGGCCATGCTTCGGGTCAAATTAATCCAGGAGTGGGCACCCCAAAAGAAACATTAAAAAGTTATGCTTCTACTTTAGAAGAAGGAAGAGCCGATTTAGTTGGCTTGTATTATGTGTACAATCCAAAATTGCAAGAATTAGGATTGGTGGATGATTGGAAAAAGTTGGGAATGGAATCCTATGATGGCTATATCCGTAATGGATTGATGACACAATTGGCTCGCTTGGAAATAGGCTCGAATGTTGAAGAAGCGCATATGAGAAACCGTCAATGGGTGAGTGCTTGGGTTTTTGAAAAAGGGCAGAAAGAAAATGTTATTGAAAAGATTTCTAGAGATGGAAAAACCTATTTTAATATTAACAATTATGAAAGACTTCACGAATTGTTTGGGGAACTTTTGAGAGAAGTGCAACGAATTAAATCGGAAGGAGACTTCGTAGCTGGAAAAAATCTTGTAGAAAACTATGGTGTAAAAGTAGATCAAGTACTACATGCTGAGGTTTTAGAACGTTGCAAACAGTTTACTGCGGCACCCTATAATGGATTTGTAAATCCGGTATTAGTTCCTAAAAAAGATGCTAAAGGAGTTATTATAGCCATTGAAGTTGAACAACCAAAAACTTTTGCAGAACAAATGATGTATTATTCAAAGAATTATAGTTATTTACCTTTAGAAAACTAAAATAAAGGAATTAAATAAATAAAATGCCTGCATCGTTGCAGGCATTTTTATTGGTTTTAAAAGAAGTAATTTTCAGTAAGAAATCGTTTGGCCTTACTTAAACCTCTTTTTGTTTCTGGGAGTTCTTTTTTTATGATGTGCTCTATTTTTTCAAAGGTGGTTTTCATGGCTAAGTTTCTCAATTCCATGTAGCTGTTGATAAACAATAACACTTCATAGCCTTCCTCAGTATTCAATTGATACGTATCATTAAAACGTATTTTTTTGGGGAATTTCCCCACTACATCAGGATTCCAATTGTAGGAATATCTTAAATCATTTTCTTTAAAAGTTGCTATTATCAATGCTCTAATGAAGCAAAATTAAGAAAGGATTTTAAACAATCACTAGGGTTTTTCCTAGTAGTTTTCCTAGGGTTTTCCCTAGGGTTTTTCCTAACGCTTCATAAATATTTTAATCATAAAAAGCATGAAAATAAAAAGTATAAAAGCATAGAGTACTTTATAACTTCCTTTGTAGAATTTTTGGTGAATTAAAATGTCTTTTCGATAGGAGAATATCATTATAATTATAAAACTAATTAAAAATAAAGCGGCGAAAATCCATTGACCTGTAGAAAACATAGTGCTATTTTTTTTGTAAAATTAAGCAATTGTGAATAAAAGTTGCTATTTTGCAGTAGTAATTAATAGTTAAATGTCATGCAAAAACAACTCCTTGCGGTAAAAGAATTCCACACTACTTTTGCTATTGGTCATAGTGAAAATCCTAGAGCTGATTTAGGCGAAACCAAAAACTTGCTTCGTTTCAATTTGATGAAAGAAGAAAATGAAGAATACCTGGAAGCAGTTCAAAATAAGGATCTTATAGAAATTGCGGATGCTTTAGGGGATATGCTTTACATCTTATGTGGCACTATCATTGAGCACGGTTTGCAACATAAAATTGAAGAAGTTTTCGATGAAATTCAACGCAGTAATATGAGTAAATTAGGCGAAGATGGGCAACCTGTATATCGTGAAGACGGAAAAGTAATGAAAGGCCCCAATTATTTCAAACCTGATTTTACTAAAATACTTAGATAATTGATAATTGATAATTGATAATTTTTAAAATTAGACGCAAAAAAGGGTGTAATTTTTCAACTACACCCTTTAATTCTTAATTTTATTTTTATTCTAAATTATATCTTCACCATCCAACCAAAAGTATCTTCAGCAACTCGATATTGAATATTGGTCAGTTTTTCTTTTAATTCTAATGCAATTGAATTTTCTGTTTTAGGTAATTCGTAGTAAACATCTTCATACGAAAATCCTACTATTGGATTGACAACTGCTGCCGTTCCAGCTCCAAAAATTTCTTTCAAACTTCCGTCTTTAGCACCTTGTATTATTTCAGAAACTAAAACAGAACGCTCTTCTACTTTAATACCATCTCTTTTGGCAATGTCAATCAAGCTTTTTCTAGTAACTCCATCTAAAATACGTTCGCTTGTTGGTGCGGTATATAAAGTATCATTGATTCTAAAGAAAACATTCATCGTTCCCGCTTCTTCCAATTTGGTGTGAGTAGCATCATCCGTCCAAATGATTTGTTGAAAACCTTTTTCATTAGCCAATTTAGTTGGGTAAAATTGAGCGGAATAATTCCCTGCTGCTTTTGCGGCACCAATTCCACCATTAGCGGCTCTACTAAAATGTTCGGCAATTAATACTTTTACTTCCCCAGAATAGTACGATTTTGCTGGAGATAATATAATCATAAAACGATATTGAGTGGAAGGAGCTGCAATTACGCCACTTCCAATTGCAATCATAAAGGGGCGAATATATAAGGTATTTCCAAAGCCTTTTTTTACCCAATTGCGTTCTAAATCTAGCAATTGATGCAAACCACTCATAAAAATATCTTCTGGAATTTCAGGCATTGCCATTCGGACTGCTGACTTATTCAATCGTTCCATATTCTGATCAGGTCGAAACAACCAAACGTCATTGTTTTCGTCTTTATAGGCTTTCATTCCTTCAAAAATGGCTTGACCATAATGAAAAACTTTGGCGGAAGGGTCTATTAAAAAAGGTTCGTAAGGTTTAATATTTGGACGTTGCCATTTTCCATCTTTAAAGTCACAAACAAACATATGATCGGTAAAAACACTTCCGAAAGAAAGGTTTTCAAAGTCAACAGTATCAATTTTTGTATGAGAAACGGTTACGATATCGATTTCGTGAGTAATATTTGAACTCATTTTCGGGTAGTTTTAAAGTGAATAAAAAATATAAATAATTGATAATGAACGCGTAATGTATGAAACGCAAATGATTATTTTTATTCACATAATTTAGGCTAAAATAATAAAATTACATCATTTTAATAATTTGAAATCATTTATTTTAAGTCTTTTCATGAAAATTAAGAAATCAACATAATTTGTTTTATTTTTAGGAATGGGAATCAAAAAAGAATGCGAATTTTTCTTTTTAAAAGACTTTACTACCTATTTTTGTTGAAATTTAAAAAAATCAAAATGAAACAATATTTACTTGTTATTTGTTTACTGTTATTCGTTGTAAGTTGTAAGAAGGCTATTGATGTTGATAAAGCAGCTATTTCCTATGCCTCTTTTGGTGATAGTATTACTTCGGATAAGGCTATTTCTAAGGAAGAATTGTTTGCTAAATATGCTACAATGAATGATGGTGACACTATTGATGTTAAATTCATGTCTAAAATAAATGATGTTTGTCAGAAAAAAGGATGTTGGATGAATGTTGATTTAGTCAACGAAGAAAAAGTGTTTGTGAAATTTAAAGATTACGGGTTTTTCATGCCATTAAATTCTAAAGATGAAGAAGTAATTGTCAATGGAAAAGCATTTTTAAGCATTGAAAGTATAGAAGAGCAAAAACATTATGCAAAAGATGCTGGAAAATCATTAGCTGCTATCGATAGTATCAAGTCTCCCATAAAAACCTATTCTTTTTTAGCGGATGGTGTTTTAATAAAAAACAATGAAAAATAATTTAGTTTTATTGGTTTGTATAGTGTTTTTCTTTAACTGTACTAAAAAGGAAACAAATACGAACGAAGGATCTTGTTCGAAGGATGTTAAAGGCAAATCATTTAAAATGTATCAAATGTCTGAAATGTCTACATTGATGGAGCAGATGTATGTTGACAATCAACGGTTGAGAGTTCGAATTCAAAATGGAGATACCATAGGTAAATTTCCCAATCATTTTTTGAAAATTCATCAAGCGGTAATGACTGATTCTACTGAGAATGACCTTTTTTTTAAAGTACAAGCCAAAGAATTTATCAAAGCACAAGAATTGATTTATCAAGACCCAAAAAATGCAAAACAGCATTTTAACGAGGGTGTTAATGCTTGTATTCAATGTCATGAAGTAAAATGCAGCGGACCCATTCCCAAGATTAAAAAATTGTATATTCAATAAATAATGCGAAGAGAAATTAGCGTAACTTCGGATGGCTCTACCACGATACATTTACCGGATTGGGATGAAAATTACCATTCGAAACATGGAGCAATACAAGAAGCAAAGCATGTATTTATTAAAAATGGATTGAGTTTATTCGATAACAAATCGATATCCATTTTAGAAATAGGTTTTGGCACAGGATTGAATGCATTAATAACACTTATAGAAGCTAAAGATCGAAATCTAAATATAGATTATATTGGAGTAGAAGCATATCCAATCTCAAATGATGAAGTTGCAGCAATGAATTATATTGAAGAATTGAATGCTCAAAAGGAAAGTGCTATTTTCGAAACAATGCATTCTAGTGCTTGGGAACAAAAGATTCCACTGACTTTCGAATTTTCATTGACTAAGAGAAAACAATTTATTGAAACAATAAAGGATGTAGAAGCATTTGATTTAATCTATTTTGATGCTTTTGGATATCGAGTTCAACCCGAATTATGGAGTACAGAAGTTTTTGCAAAAATGTATACTGCTTTAAAACCAAATGGAATTTTAGTTACCTACGCCGCACGTGGAGTAGTAAAAAGGAGTATGTTGGAAGTTGGTTTTACTGTTGAAAAATTAGAAGGACCCCCAGGAAAAAGAGAAATGTTTCGTGCAAGAAAACAGTGATTTATTTTGTTAATAAATCGGTTTCCCAATTAACATTTCTTTTGTATTTAGAGCTACTTTTTTATTTAAATTTGATTTGGAATTAGTAATCAATTCAAAAAAAAATTTAATTACTTTATGAAAAGAACCATGTTTGCTTACACCAAAAACATACTTGAAAGAGTAAGTTTTGATCCTTTACTTTTTTGTAAAGAATTGGAGAAAGCACTAAAAATGCTCTTGCCTTATGAAATTGAGCAGCTTACAGAATGGCTTTTAAATTACACAATTGAAAAACCAGAATTAAGGCAATGTCTTATTTATGTCAACAAATAGAACTAAAAGGAGCTTAAATGGCTCCTTTTTTTGTGACTATTGTTTTGTTAAAACTATATTAATGTAAGTAAATACTTTATTTTTTTTAACATTTTATGTATTTAATCGGATTTATATGTATTTAAACGGCGTAATTTAAATTTAATTTTACATTTACCAAACGTTCTTATTAAGATAACCCCTAAATCTTACAATTATGCCTAGAATGATCTATGACTACACGAAATCGGTGCTTGAGAGAGTGAGCTTCGACCCTGTACTTTTTTGCAAAGAATTACGAAAAGCAATGAGAAATTTATTGCCCTATGAGCTTGAGCAATTAAAGAAATGGTTGCAGAACTTCACTAATGAAAAGCCAGAACTACAACAATATATAAGTATTGTGAATTGATATTAAAAGGAACTATTTGGTTCCTTTTTTATTTTTTAGTAATAGGACTAATTATTTCTACGTTGTGAAACACAATCGCCCCTTTTATTACTCCAGCTATAGTGGCTCTTAATGCATCAATAATTTGAATTTTAAGTTCAGTTTTTGGGAATATTAAACTTACTTCACGAGCTGGTTTTGGTTCGACAAAATGTTTCAATTTTACTTTGTCATTCTCTTTTAAGTCTAGCGTATGCAAGTACGGAAGCAAAGTAATTCCCAAACCTTCATCAGCCAATTTTATTAATGTTTCAAAACTCCCACTTTCTAATTGAAAATGTGAAAAATCACTTCTATTTACGTTTTTGCACAAATTTAAAATACCATCCCTAAAGCAATGCCCGTCTTGTAAGAGCAAAATTTCATCTACATCTAAATCGCTTACTTCAATTTCTGTTTTAGAATAATATTTGTGAGATTGCGGAATGTAAGCCATAAAAGGTTCGAAATACAAAACGATCTCTTTAATTTTTTCTTCCATTAAGGGTGTTGCAGCAATGGCAGCATCTAAATGTCCATTCTTGAGTTTAATAATAATCTCATCAGTATTCAATTCCTCAATTATCAATTTTACTTTTGGGTATTTTTTGATGAAATTATTCAAAAACATTGGTAAAAGCGTTGGCATAATAGTAGGAATAATTCCCAATCGGAATTCACCCCCTATAAAACCTTTTTGTTGCTCAACAATGTCCTGCATTCGATCGGCTTCATTGACAATATTCTTTGCTTGATTGACTATTTTTTGCCCAATTTCTGTAAGTTGAATTGGTTTTTTACTTCGATCAAATATTTGAATTTTGAGTTCTTCTTCTACTTTCTGAATTTGCATACTCAACGTAGGTTGTGTTACAAAACATTTTTCAGCAGCTAAAGTAAAATTCTTGTGTTCAGCAACTGCTAAAACATATTGAAGTTGAGTGATAGTCATTTTAAATAGTTTTTTATAATGTAAATATAAAACCTAATCAATTTATGTTATATAAGTCTTTGTTAAACTTTTCATTTGTTAAAAATAAATTAAAAAGAAAAATTTACTCCATCTTATCTCTAATTTCGCCAAATGAAATTATTTGTAAGTACTTTGTTACTTCTTTTTATCACTTATCTGTCATCACCTACTGTTGTCATGTTGATGGAGAAGAATGCTGATATTTCATTAAATTATGATTTATCTGATGATGAAAATCAAAAAGAGAATAAAGAGTTAAAATTGGATTTTACTTTTAAAACTCAATTTGAACAGGTTTCATTTATTACCACTTTATCTAAAACAATTATATCAGAAAATGTATCTAAACATGATGCTATTTCTGAAGAAATTTTTATTCCACCTCCAGAATTAATCTAATACTCCAAATGTAATTTTCGCTCTTGCGAATGTATTTTGTATTAAATTAATTTATTGGTATGACAAAAAAAATCAATCTTTTTGCAAACCTTAAATCTGATTTTTCCTCAGGTTTAGTGGTTTTTTTGGTGGCATTGCCGCTATGTTTAGGCATTGCTCTAGCTTCAGGAGCACCTTTGTTTTCAGGAATTATTTCTGGAGTTGTTGGTGGTATTGCAGTTGGTCTGTTAAGTAAATCTCATCTAAGTGTTTCTGGGCCTGCAGCTGGTTTAACAGCAATAGTATTAACCTCAATTACTGATTTGGGAGGTTTTAATGTTTTTTTATTAGCTGGTTTATTGGCTGGTATTATACAACTTATACTAGGTTTTATTAAAGCAGGTTCTATATCCAATTATTTCCCTACCAACGTAATTGAAGGGATGTTAGCTGGAATTGGTGTAATCATTTTTTTAAAACAGATACCGCACGCTTTTGGGTATGATAAAGATTATGAAGGTGATTTATCGTTTCTTCAAACGGATGGTGAAAATACCTTTTCTGAATTATTTCAAGTTATTGGCCACATCCAATTGGGTTCAATAATTATTACACTGATTTCTCTTGCACTATTGATTGCATGGACAAAAGTTGAGTTTCTAAAAAAATTAAAATTAGTTCCTGCAGCACTTATTGCAGTAATTGTTAGCATACTTGTAAACGAATTTTTTATTATATCAGGAAGCAGTTTATCAATAAAAAGTGATCACTTGGTAAGCTTGCCTGTTCCGAATTCTATTGAAGAATTTAAAAGTATTTTTATTTTTCCAGATTTTACTGCTATTACCAATTCAAAAGTTTGGATTGTTGCCGTCACTATTGCCGTAGTAGCCTCTATAGAAACTTTATTATGCATTGAAGCCGCAGACAGAATGGATGCGCAAAAAAGATATACCGACACGAATGTAGAACTAAAAGCTCAAGGTGTCGGAAATATAGTTAGTGCATTATTGGGTGGACTGCCAATGACTTCAGTCGTTGTAAGAACTACAGCCAACAATACAGCAGGAGCCAAATCAAAAATGTCAACCATAATTCATGGTATTTTATTATTGATTAGTGTTTTATCGATTCCATTCCTTTTAAATAAAATACCATTAGCAACATTGGCTGCTGTTTTATTATTAATCGGTTATAAGTTGGCAAATCCAAAAACGATGAAGCATTTTTGGGATAAAGGAAAATACCAATTTATCCCATTTATGGCTACTTTATTAGCTGTTGTTTTTACAGATTTACTTAAAGGCGTTGCGTTAGGAATGATAATCAGTGTGATTTTTATTTTAAAAGGAAATATGCAAAGAGCCTATAAATTTAGAAAAGAAGAATATCAAGACGGAGATGTAATTCATATCGAATTGGCTCAAGAAGTTTCTTTTTTGAATAAAGCAGCTTTAAAGGCAACTTTAGCTTCGATACCTGAAAATTCTAAAGTTGAAATTAATGCTTCCGATACGGTATATATTGCTCATGATGTGTTGGATTTAATAAAAGAATTTAAAAAGGTTAGATCGAAAGATGAAAACATCAAAGTAAAATTAGTTGGTTTCAAGAAAGCCTATGGATTAGTAGAAACTGGCGAAGAAGACAAGCATGTCTTTGTTGAAACTAAAAAATAATATTGTGAAGGTATAATTCTAAACGATGAAAATACTAAAAACGCTATTAGTTTCTATTTGCTTTTGTAACCTTTCCTTTTCTCAAAAAACAGATGTAGGGAATTGGTTTATCTATTTTGGGAATCAAAAGATAAATCAAAAATGGAATTGGCATAATGAAGTGCAATATCGAAACTACAATTTTATAGGCGATACCAATCAACTTCTTTTAAGAACAGGTATTGGCTATAATCTTACGGAAAATAACAACAATCTTTTATTGGGGTACGGTTTTATTAATACGCAAAAATATGTTCCTAATTCAGATCAAAAAATAGATACTAATGAGCATCGAATTTATCAGCAATTTATAACTCGTCAAAGTATTGGCCGAATTTTTCTTCAACATCGTTATCGAATAGAAGAGCGATTTATTGCCGATGATTTTCAATTGCGATTTCGTTATTTTATAGGAATAAATATTCCTATCAATAAAAGCACCATGGATCAAAATGCTATTTACCTTTCTTCCTATAATGAAATTTTTATCAATAAAGAAAGCCCTTTATTTGACCGTAATCGACTCTATGGTGCTTTGGGTTTTGTAATTAATAAAAATTTTAAAATTGAAGCAGGTTTTATGGCGCAAACTTTAGAAAAATCAAATCGCAATCAGTTTCAAATTGTGATTTTTAACAATTTACCATTTTAAAAATTTAAACACTTAAAAATGAAAACATTAAATAAAGAATTACAAGCAGCCATTACACCTTCGATGGCGATAGAAATTTTAAAAGAAGGAAATAGAAGATTCATGAATAATTTAAAAGCGAATAGAAATCTTTTAGAACAAGCCAACGAAACATCGGATGGTCAACATCCATTTGCTGTAATATTGAGTTGTATTGACTCAAGAACTTCTGCGGAACTAATTTTTGATCAAGGACTTGGAGATATTTTTAGTGTTAGAATCGCTGGAAATATTATCAACGAAGATATCCTAGGAAGCATGGAATTTGCTTGTAAAGTAGCTGGATCCAAAATTATTGTAGTTTTAGGACATTCAAAATGTGGTGCAGTAAAAGGAGCTTGTGATCATGTTGAAATGGGGAATCTTACTGCTTTATTGAGTAAAATTCAACCCGCTGTTTATGATGAAAAAACAGAAACCAATAATAGAAATTCATCTAACTCAGAGTTTGTTGAAAAAGTGGCTTCCATTAATGTGAAGAGAACTGTAAACGCAATCATGGAAAGAAGCCCAATTCTGAAAGAAATGATTCAAAACGGTGAGATTGGTATTATTGGTGGAATGCACAATATTGCTGATGGAGAGGTTACTTTTTATAGTAACTAAAAAGCATTAGTTTACATTAAAGAAAGACAGTTTAATAGCTGTCTTTTTTGTTTTTGATTCATAAAAAAACAGTAGTTTTATACCTTAATTAGATTTGAAAAAGGCATGAGTGATTTTTATAAAAAAATATTGGATAACAATAAGACTTGGGTAGAAAATCAATTGGCTATTGATGTGGAGTATTTTAAAGACTTATCCAAAGGACAAAATCCACCATTGTTATGGATTGGTTGTTCAGACAGTAGAGTTCCAGCCAATGAAATTATTGGCGCAAAACCAGGCGAAGTTTTTGTTCATCGCAACATTGCCAACATGGTTATTCATACCGATATGAACATGTTGAGTGTGCTAGATTATGCTGTAAATGTTCTGAAAGTCAAGCATGTAATCGTTTGTGGACATTACGGTTGTGGCGGAATTAAAGCTGCTATGAGCAATGACTCTATAGGAATAATCGACAATTGGATTCGACATATTAAAGATGTATATCGTTTGCATCATACTTTCTTAGATTCTATTACCGATGAAAATGATCGATTCAATGCGTTTGTAGAAATCAATGTAAAAGAGCAAGTTTTTGATTTGGCTAAAACATCCATCGTACAAGCTGCATGGAAAGTGGGGCAAGAACTTACCTTACACGGATGGGCTTACGGTTTAAATTCAGGTTTTGTAACAGATCTTGATGTAAATATTAGTTCCGATAAGGATTTAGATACCGTTTATCAACTTAACTTCGAATAATTTTATTCCTCTTCTAAATTTTCATTAAAGGATGAAGGCAATAGTTGTGGAATGAATTTGATTAAAATAGGCAATAACAAACTGCCTCCTGGAATCAAAAAAATGGTCAAAGATGGAATAGTTTTACAAATATCTAAAATCTGTTTTTTAACTTTCTTTTTTTCATCTTTATCTAAATCGCGTTGTGTAGAATAGGCGAGAAGCACCATTAACTCTTTGCTCTGTGAAATCTCTTTTGATAATCTTTTTTTATTTCTATGAATTAAAGTCACAACCAATTGCGTGGTTTGATCATAAAAATGTTTAACAGGATTGGAATAATTAAAATAAGGAATGTCCTTTTTGTATTTCGAAATAAAAGCATCAGTTGATTGGATACTTTCTTCAACAAAAGAATCTGATATTATCATTATTGAAGCTAAAGTATGCAAAAAATAGGCTTCGTCTTTCTCCACTTTTCCGTCACTCCATAAAGCCAAACCTGCCATGTCGATTAGATAGTATTTTTCTAAATCATTCGAAAAATAATCTAATTCTAAAGTTTCTAAATTTTGATTATTCACTTTAGAAAATTTACTATAGCGAACAGAAGCTTCAAAGAGTTTGATTAATAAATCGTCATGTTGTGATTTGTTGGCTTTGGTTCGCAAGGCTAAAGTGACTATACTTACAATAGTTTCTTCAATTTTCTTTAAGTATTTTTCAGGTATTTGCCCTTCATTTAAATAATGTTGAAAAGCCAAAATATCAACAAACAATAGCGCATTTGTTACGATATGAGAAAAATTCTTACTGATGATATTATCATTTGTTTGAACTCTATCATCAATGATCTTTTCTAAAGTAGAAGAATCAGACGAGTTTGGAAGTACTTTCTTGAATAAATTAAATCCTTGTGGATTCATTTCATTATAAAAAGAAACCGTTTTTTGAATAAATAGGCTTGTAGTTTTATCCGTTGAATTCAATTGAAAAACTCCAAAAAGGCAACTCAATAAAGCTACTTTAGATATTTCATCATCAAGCCATCCTGAAGGAATACTTCCGTTTTTGGTCGCGAAAGAAATGATATGACCATAAATAAAACCCGTGTTTCGAATTTTGGAATAAAATTCATCAGCATTTTCTGCATCAAAAGTATTTATAGCTTTTTGTTCTATAAAAAATTTGTCAATCCAGCCGTGTACTGATGGGTTAATCATTGCTTTATTTTAAGGTACAAAGCTATACTTTTTTCAGAATGTAAAATGAATTGAATATTATTTTATTATAGCAGAACATGCAACTCGTGCACCAGCATTTCCAGAGGGTTGAGTGATAAAATCGTCAGTACCTGCATGTACAATCAATCCTTTTCCAAGTATGTCTTTGGCAGGATCGCCACAACCAATACACCATTCCTCCGTTGTTAATGATATAGTTCCGTTTCCTTTTTCATCTGCGGTAAAGTTGCCAATATCGCCTTTGTGGTATTCGTCAACACCCCATTTGCCATGTTTTTTGAAGGTAGGATTCCAATGTCCTCCAGCGGAACTTCCATCAGCAGCGGAACAATCTGATTTTTCGTGAATGTGAATCGCGTGTTCTCCAGGTTTCAATCCTGCAATTTTAGCAACAAAAGTTACCTTTCCATTTTTTTCTATGAAGGAAGCGGTACCTGTTACCGAACTATTGCTTTTAGATTCAAATGCAATTTCTAATTTTTTGGTGTCGCTTGCCTTACTGTTGCTTTTACAATTGAAGAGCAAAGAAGCAAATACGAGGAACGAGAGCGCTATTTTTTTCATGGGAAGGGATTTTAAAATGAACTTTAAAGTTACGATTTAAAAACAATTATAGTTATTAAATTTAGCTTAAAACTACTTTGTTTTTTCTCCAACGAAATAATCGTTTGGGGACTTGAATAAAACATTAAAAGTGGTCAAACTTCCGTAAATTCTCGTGATGTATTGTTGCAATTCTACTTTTTCAATTTCTTCTAAATTGCTCGCGTTGATCTTTTGTTCCATCACGCGCAATCGGTCGCGGAGCATTACTATTTTATGGAAGAAAACATCAATCGGAACATCTTTCGACGCTAATCCCGCTTGACCAGGTTCAAGAGTCATTTTACCACCTTTCCATTTATCGCCAATAGCAACAGGTTCGCCAAGTCCATTCCATTTTTTTAATATAGACAAAAGGCTTTGCTCCACATCGTAAAAGCTAACAGTATCTACTTCGTTTTCGGCTACGGCAATCACCTCGAATTCACTATCGATGTCGATGGTTTCCAAGCCATTTTCGATAAACGTTACCCAATATTCTGTCGAGGAAACGTTTGTAATAACGCCTTTTCCGTATTCTGAATGTTGTATTCTAGACCCAATTCCAAGTATTTTCATGTTGTTTTATTTTTTACTAAAATACTCGTTTACTACAAATAAAAAAACCGTTCTGTAGTAAAACAGTAACGGTTTTTCAACATTCATTTCAACAGTTTTCTTAAAAGCAATATTCGTTTTCAGCCACCAACTTTGTCGTAATTGTTTCGCGCAATCCTACAATATTGGGCATGTTGGTGTATTTTGTAAATCGACGCAATCCCATCAACATCATACGTTGTTCGTCACCTTCAGCAAAGGAAATAATACTTTCTTTCCCTTTTTGAGTTACTATATCCACTGCTTTGTATAAATATAATTTTGCCATGGCAATTTGCTCTTGGACTTTACCTTCACCTTCTTTCTTAGCTAGTTTTTCGGTTCTTAATAGAGTAGATTCTGCCATGTAAATTTCAATCAAAATATCAGCCGCCGCCATTAATAATTGCTGATGTCCGTCTAATTCTGGTCCATATTTTTGAACCGCACCGCCAGCTACCATTAAAAATGCTTTTTTCAGTTTGCCAATCATTTCTTTTTCTTCGGCAAACAATTCAGAATAATCGGGAGTGTCAAAAGAGGGAATGCCCATCAGTTCTTCCTGCACTTTTGTGGCTGGACCCAATAAATCAACATGACCTTTAAAGGCTTTTTTAATAAGCATCCCAACGGACAACATGCGATTAATTTCGTTGGTTCCTTCATATATTCTTGCTATACGGGCATCTCTCCACGCACTTTCCATTGGTGTGTCTTCGGAGAATCCCATTCCACCAAAAATTTGAATACCTTCATCAGCACAATTTTGAACATCTTCAGAAACGGCTACTTTTAGAATCGAGCATTCAATAGCGTATTCTTCAACACCTTTTAATTCGGCTTCTTGATGTGAACTACCTTCACTTTCTCTCAATTGAATGCGATCCTCTATATCTTTTGCTGCACGATACGTGGCACTTTCACCAGCATAACAGCTTGTTGCCATTTCGGCTAATTTATATCGAATGGCACCAAATTGAGCAATAGCAGTATTAAATTGCATTCTTTCATTAGCATATTTTACAGCTCCAGAAGTCACTCTGCGTTGTGCATCTAAACATGCGGCTGCCAATTTGATTCGACCTACATTCAAGGCATTCATCGCAATTTTGAATCCGTTGCCTCTTTCAGAAAGCATGTTTTCAACGGGTACTTTGGTGTCCGCAAAGAAAACCTGACGCGTAGAAGAAGCGCGAATCCCAAGTTTATGTTCTTCTTCATTCATTGTAATTCCATTGGATGAGTCATTTTCGACGATGAAGCCAGTAATGTTCTTGTCATTTTCAATTCTGGCAAATACAATGAAAACCGAACAAAATCCAGCATTAGAGATCCACATTTTTTGTCCTGTGATTTTGTAATGCGTTCCGTCATCTGATAGAACCGCTTTTGTTTTTCCAGAATTAGCATCTGAACCCGCTCCAGGTTCAGTAAGACAATAGGCCCCAAACCATTCACCTGTGGCTAGTTTTGGAACGTATTTTTGTTTTTGTTCTTCAGTTCCGTAGAGTGTAATCGGCATAGTTCCAATTCCGGTATGTGCACCAAAAGCTGTTGAAAAAGAACCAGTTGCTCCTGAGATATAATCGCAAACCAAGCAAGTATTTACGAAGCCCATTCCCATGCCACCATAAGCTTCAGGCACTGCGACACTAAGAAAGCCTAAATCGCCCGCTTTCTTCATGCATTCTTCTGTAAAGGCGTAATCTTTCTTTTCGAAACGGTCTTTGTTCGGCCAAATTTCTTTATCGACAAACTCTTTGACAGAGTCGCGCATCATCAATTGTTCTTCATTAAAATCTTCCGGTGTGAAAATATCTTCACATTGGGTTTCTTTTACGAGGAATTGTCCACCTCTTGTTTTATCGCTCATTTCCTTAGTATTTAAGATTCAAAATAATTTATATCAATTCAAATATTCCCGCGCTTCCTTGTCCAGTTCCCACGCACATAGAGACGATTCCATATTTGTTTCCTCTTCGTTTCATTTCGTCAAATAGTTGAACGGATAGTTTCGCCCCTGTGCATCCCAAAGGATGACCTAAGGCGATGGCACCACCGTTGACGTTTACGATATCCGGATTCAATCCTAATTCTCGAATTACTGCCAAAGACTGTGAAGCAAATGCTTCGTTGAGTTCAATTAAATCGATGTCTTTCAATTGCAGTCCAGCTTGTTTTAATGCCTTCGGAATGGCTTGCACTGGTCCAATTCCCATAATTCTTGGTTCAACACCTGCCGAAGCAAAATTGACCAGTCGCGCGATAGGAGTGAGGTTCAGTTCTTTGACCATGGCTTCACTCATAATCAATACGAAAGCAGCGCCATCACTCATTTGAGATGAATTTCCAGCCGTAACACTTCCGTCTGCCGCAAATACAGGTTTTAGATTACCAAGGGCGGAGATATTGGTATCGGCTCGTGGACCTTCGTCTTTACTGACCGTGTATGATTTCTTTTCTTTTTTACCATTTTCATTGATAAAGGTTTGCTCGATTGTAATGGGCACAATTTGCTTATCGAATTTGCCTTCAGCTTGCGCTTTTAGAGCTTTTTGATGTGAGTTGAAAGCAAACGCATCTTGATCTTCTCGCGATATATTGAATTGTTTAGCCACCGCTTCCGCCGTAAGTCCCATGCCCCAATAATAATCTTCATGACCTTCTTTTGCAACAGCGTAATCTGGAGTTGGCTTGTAGCCACCCATTGGAATAAAACTCATGCTTTCGGCGCCACCAGCAATGATACAGTCTGCCATTCCAGCTTGGATTTTTGCCGTCGCCATTCCGATGGTTTCCAATCCAGAGGCACAATATCGGTTGACGGTAACACCAGGAACATCAGTTACTTTTAATCCCATTAATGAGATTAATCGCCCAACATTCAATCCTTGTTCCGCTTCTGGCATGGCATTTCCAACCATGACATCGTCGATTCTTTTCTTATCGAAATCTGGCAGTTCATTCATCATAAATTGAATCGTTTCCGCCGCTAACTCGTCAGGGCGTTTGAACCGAAAAACACCTTTAGGGGCTTTTCCGACGGCGGTTCTGTATGCTTTTACTATGTATGCTGTTTTCATCGTCTTAGTTTCTTAGTGGTTTTCCTTTTGTTAGCATGAATTGGATTCGCTCCAATGTTTTTCTTTCTGTACACAATGATAAAAAAGCTTCTCGTTCTATATCTAGCAAATATTGCTCAGATACCAATGTTGGTTCTGACAAATCGCCACCAGCCATAACATAAGCCAATTTGTTTGCAATTTTCAAGTCGTGGTCGGAGATATATTTCCCTGCCACCATTTGATTCGTGCCAACCAAGAACATTCCCAATGCTTGTTTTCCTAAGACTTTTACATCTGTTCGTCTGATGGGTTGTGTGTAACCCGCTTCGGCCATGATTAGTGCGTGTTTCTTGGCTTCCGCAATTTGTCGATCTTTATTGACAACGACGATATCTTTTCCGTGTTGTAAGATGCCTAAATCGAAGGCTTCATAAGCGGAAGTTGACACTTTTGCCATGGCAACAGTTAAGAAATATTCTTGCAGGACGTTTAACTCGACATCATTTTTTCGAAACAAATCGGAAGCCCGAAGTGCCATTTCTTTAGAGCCACCACCACCAGGAATTACACCGACTCCAAATTCCACCAATCCGATATAGGATTCTGCTGCGGCGACCACTTTGTCGGCATGCATACTCATTTCGCAACCACCACCCAAAGTCATTCCGTGTGGAGCTACGATGACAGGAATACTCGAATAACGCACGCGCATCATGGTGTCTTGAAACATTTTGATAGCCATATTCAATTCGTCGTATTCTTGCTCAACTGCCATCATGAAGATCATTCCAATGTTGGCACCAACGGTAAAATTGGCAGCTTGATTTCCGATGACCAATCCTTGATGTTCTTTTTCGGCTAGATCAATCGCTTTATTGATGCCTTGCAGCACATCACCGCCAATGGTGTTCATTTTTGATCGGAACTCTAGATTTAAGATTCCGTCTCCTAAATCTTGAATTATAGCACCGCTATTACTCCAGACTTTTTTGCTTTCTCTGATATTATCCAATATAATGAAGGCATCTTGACCGGGAACTTTTACTTGTGATTTTGAGGGAATTGAATAGCAGTATGTCGCACCTTCTTTGACCGTGTAAAAACTTGAATTTCCAGAAGCTAACATGTCAAAAACCCATGAGGCAGGTGCTAAGTTTTCAGCTTTCATGATTTCAATTCCTTTGTCGACTCCGATAGTATCCCAGATTTCAAACGGACCATTTTCCCAGCCGAAGCCTGCTTTCATCGCATCGTCAATTTTATACAAATCGTCAGCTATTTCAGGGATTCTATTGGAGACATAGGCAAACATTCCCGCGAAGTTTTTTCTGTAGAATTCACCCGCTTTGTCTTTTCCTTTTACAAGTACTTTGAAGCGATCGATTGGTTTGTCGATGGTTTTCGTTAATTCTAAAGTGGCAAATGCTGCTTTCTTCGCCGGTCTATATTCAAGTGTATTCAAATCTAAAGACAAAATATCTTTGTCGACTTTTTTATAAAAACCTTGGTTGGTTTTGCTTCCCAGCCAATTGTTTTCCATCATTTTTGTGATGAAATCGGGCATTTTAAAAAGGTCATGCGCTTCGTCAGTAGGACAATTTTCGTAGATGCCGTTAGCTACATGAACCAACGTATCCAAACCTACTACATCAACTGTTCGGAATGTTGCTGATTTTGGACGGCCAATTACTTGACCAGTTAATTTGTCGACTTCCTCTATCGTTAGCCCCATTTCTTTCACCAAGTGAAAAAGACTTTGAATCCCAAAAATTCCAATTCGATTTCCGATAAATGCAGGAGTGTCTTTGGCTACAACAGAAGTTTTACCTAAGAATTGTGAGCCGTAATTGGTGAGAAAATTGAGCACCTCTTTCGACGTTTGTGGTCCGGGGATAATCTCAAACAATTTTAAATAACGCGCTGGATTGAAAAAGTGTGTGCCACAAAAGTGTTTTTGAAAATCCTCGCTTCTGCCTTCACTCATATATTGAATAGGAATTCCTGAGGTATTAGAAGTTACCAAAGTTCCAGGTTTTCTATATTTTTCAATTTGTTCAAAAACTGATTTTTTTATGTCTAATCTTTCCACAACAACCTCAATGATCCAATCGGCATTTGCAATTTGAGCTAAATCGTCAGTGGTGTTTCCCGTCTTAATTCGACTCGCAAATTTTGAATGATAAATAGGAGAGGGTTTCGATTTTAATGCATTGGCTAGATGTTCATTTGCAATTCGATTTCTAACAATTTTACTCTCTAAAGTCAATCCTTTCTTTATTTCAATATCGTTTAGTTCTCTTGGAATAATGTCTAAAAGTAAGACTTCGACACCTATATTAGCAAAATGGCAGGCGATTCCAGAACCCATGATTCCAGAGCCAATCACTGCTACTTTTTTAATAATTCTTTTCATAATCTATTTTTCGGTTTTCTGCGCTATTTCACTAACGCTCGGGTGATTAAATATGTTTTTTTCTTGAATTAATTCGTTGATTGTTTCTGAAACTTCCATAAAATATTGTAATTTTTCTTGGGATATATTTTTACGGATTGTTTCATTAAATTTTAAAACTGTATTCCTTGAAAGTTCTCTTTTTTCTTTTCCGAAATCGGTCAAATAAATTAGCATGCCACGACCATCATTTGGGTTTTTCTTTCGAATTATTAAGCCACGGTCTTCCATTGATTTTAAAGTTCGTGTCAAACTTGTGGCTTCCATACCCATTTTCGGAGCTAATGATGTTGAAGGAGTACCGTCCTCTCTGTCTAGACTTAATAACGCAAATCCAGTAGCCATAGTTGCATCGTATTTTGAGGCTTCTTCGTTATACATTCTCGCGACCGCTTGCCACGTTGCTCTGAGTATGTAATCAATGGTTTTGTCTTTCATAGATTTTGAATAGATGAATTCAAAGGTACACAAAAATACTATGCATGCATAATAAATTTATATATTTTTTTATTAAATTTTGGAATAAAAAAACTCCTCACAAATGGAGGAGCTCTTATTTTATAAAATGAAGTCTATTTTAACTTATCGTTTACAACAGCAATAGAACCGCCAACACAAGCACACATTACTATAGAAATTGCGACTCCTATGGCAAGTACTTTGTAATCAGGTTCAGCCACAGATTCGTTATCAAAGAAACCTGAGATTAATCCCATAAAAATACCAATAATAGCCCCAGCTTTCATTCCAGTCATCAATTTTGAAATTGAAGCCCAATGAATAAAAATGTAAGAAATAAAAAATCCTACACTAAAACAACCAAGAACAATCATCATCATATTCATGGTATCTCCACCAGGGAAAGTGTCTTTAAAAATAATACCGTAAAAGAGCCAACCTAATAGCCAATCTACAATACCTCCAACAATTCCTCCAACAATAAAGTTTTTTACATTCATAATAATATATTTTATTGGTTAATAAAATAAAAGTATAAAATTATAAGAATGCAATAAATTAACAGTTGTTTAATTATTAACTGTTTAAAATTCAAATTGTTAATAAGATTGAGTATGAAATTTAAGTAATAAATTTCCTTAGTGAAGTATTTAAATTTAAGTAGAACTATAAATTTTAGAATACAAATTTTTATATTTCTCCATGACAATTTTTCGTTTCAATTTTAATGTTGGTGTCAAATGACCACTATCTATTGACCAAACTTCAGGCGTCAATTCGAAGCGTTTTATTTTTTCCCAATTCCCAAATTTTTCATTTAAGAAATTTATTTCTTCTTGTATTCTAGCGATTACTTTGGGATTGGAAATAATTTCTTCGTTGGTTTTTCCAACTTCTAATCCATGGAGTTTTTCCCATTCCCGAATAAAATCAAAACTTGGTTGAATAAAAGCAGCTGGCATTTTTTCGCCATCTCCAATAACCATAATTTGTTCTATAAATCGAGATTGTTTCATGATATTCTCTATCATTTGCGGTGCAATATATTTTCCTCCTGAGGTTTTAAACATTTCTTTTTTGCGATCGGTGATTTTTAAAAATCCATCGGAATCTATTTTACCAATATCACCTGTTAAGAAATAACCGTCTTTCAAAACTTCATTCGTTAAAATTTCATCCTTATAATAGCCCATCATCACATTCGGCCCTTTACAAAGTATTTCACCATCGGTTGCAATTTTGACTTCGACGTTTTGAATTACTTTGCCTACTGCTCCAATTCTAAATCCACCATTCTTATAACAATTAACAGAAATTACAGGAGAAGTTTCAGTCAATCCGTAGCCTTCCATAACGGGCATTTCTGCTGCTGCGAATATTCGTGTAAGTCTTGTTTGTAGGGCAGCACTTCCGGAAACCATAACATTTAAATTACCGCCTAATCCTTCTTTCCATTTACTAAAAATAAGCTTTCTAGCCACCTTCAATTGCGTTTCATACCAGAATCCGTTAGCACCGTAAGGTTCATATCGTAGTCCTAAATCAATAGCCCAAAAGAAGAGTTTCTTTTTAATTCCTGTTAATTCTGTTCCTTTTGCATAAATCTTATCATATACTTTTTCTAATAGTCTTGGAACGACTGAGAAAACAGTTGGTTTCACTTCTTTAATATTGTCTGACAATTTTTCTATGGATTCCGCAAAATAAATAGAAACCGAATAATATTGATAGATATATAAAATAACGCGTTCGAAAATATGGCAAATAGGTAAAAAACTCAAAGCTACACTAGTTCCTTCATCGAACGGAATTCTTGGAGAACTATCTAGAACATTTGAAACAATATTGCGATGCGAAAGCATGACTCCTTTTGGTCTTCCTGTTGTTCCAGAAGTATAAATGATGGTCGCTAAATCTTCGGAAGAAACTTGATTTTTTCGATCTTCAACGTCATTTTGATTGGAAGTGTCTTTTCCTAATTCGAGTAGTTCTTTCCAATTTTTGCAATTTTCAATGGTATTAAAAGAATAAACTTCTTTTAAAAAAGACAAATTGTTTTTGATGCGATTTACTTTGCGAAGCACTTCTTCATCTGAAACAAAGCAATATTTGGCTTCACAATGATTTAAAATATATTCATAATCAATTTCTGAAATGGTGGGATAAATAGGAACATTTTGAGCTCCAACTTGAAGCACACCTATATCCATAATATTCCATTCGGTTCTATTATTGGAAGAAATAATCGCAATCTTATCATTTTTCTGAACCCCCAATTGCAATAAAGCTCTTGAAATAGCATTTGCTTTATCTATATATTCTTGCGTAGATGTTTTTATCCATTCGCCATTGTATTTGGTTACTAAGGCAGCTGGAATATTATTTTTTTCCAATTGATAATAGGGAAAATCAAATAAGCGAGTGATGTTCATTTTTAGAATCTTTAATCCACGCAAATTAATCATTTAATATATACAGTACAATTTTAAGATTTATTAATCACTAATCATTTTAAATTTAATTTAGAGTTCAATCGTCTTTGTTATTTTATTTGATAATTTTGCAACTTAAATTATCGTCATGCTAAAACATTTGCGTTTCAACGAATATAAAGTAATACTTTATCGAATTCTATTAGCGTATGTATTTTATTCAATCGCACGTATTCTATTTTATTTGTTTAATGCAAAACTTTTAAAAGTAAATTCGATTACTGACTTTTTAGAATTGTGTTATTATGGAATCGCATTTGACACTACTGCTATATTGTATGTGAATTTGTTGTTTATTGTATTATCCATTTTACCCTTCAAAAAAAATACAACTTCTGGCTATCAAAAATTTCTTTGGATTCTTTATTTTACAACCAATTTACTGGCGTATGCTACTAATTTTGTGGATTTCATCTACTACAAATTTACCTATGCAAGAACTACAACTGCAGTACTCAATGTAATCGAGCATGAAGTTAATTTATCAAAACTATTCCTGAGTTTTATTGTTGATTTTTGGTATGTAGTGTTGCTTTTTATTCTTTGTTCCTGGCTGTGGATTTTTCTGTACAAAAAAGTACACGTTAAAGCTGTAAAACCGACGAATAGCGTACCCTATTATGGATTTTCAATAGTAGGTTTTCTGTTCATATCTGCTCTAATTGTTGGCGGTATTCGAGGCGGTGATTTCAAAAAAGCTACTCGGCCAATTAATTTATTAGATGCCAGCAGACACGTAAAAAACATTGTGCATTCGGATATTGTATTAAACACCCCTTTTGCAATTATTCGAACTTTATTTAGCAATAGTTTTATCAAAACCGATTATCCTGGAATAACTCCGGAATTGATTTTAGAAAAAGTACAACCCATCAAGCAATACCATAATAATCCACCTACAAAACCCAATGTTGTTGTACTGATTTTAGAGAGTAATGGGAGGGAATATTACGGTGCATTTAATAAGAAATCACACATCGCCAATTTTAAATCGTATACGCCATTTTTAGATTCCTTGTCTCAACATAGTATGATTTATACGAATGCGTATACCAACGGACGTCAATCCATTCACGGGATGTCTTCAGTTTTAGCTGGAATTCCTTCGTTTAAAGACGCTTTTACTTCTTCGCCTTATCCCAAACAAAAAATAGAATCTTTGGTTTCAACTCTTGAAAGTGAAGGTTATAAAACTTCTTTTTTCCACGGTGCTGCCAATGGTTCAATGGGCTTTTTAGGATTTGGTAATATTTTAGGATTTGATCATTATTACGGAAGAACGGAATATAATGATGATGCTGAATTTGATGGGTTTTGGGGAATTTGGGACGAACCTTTTTTGCAGTTTATGAAAAAAACTTTAGACAAAGAAAAGACTCCTTTTTTAGCTACTGTTTTTACAGTCTCATCTCATGAACCCTATAATATACCAGCAAAATATAAAAATAAATTTCCAAAAGGTGATGTTCCGATTCATAAATGTATAGCTTATACAGATTACTCTTTAAAGAAATTCTTTACCGAAGCAAAAAAATCATCATGGTTCAACAATACTATTTTTGTTTTGGTTGCTGATCATGGAAATACTACTTTCTATAGCAAATATAGTAGACCAATTGAGCGTTTTGCAATTCCAATAATTATTTATCAACCCAATAGTAAATATGTTGGCGTAGACGAAGATTTAGCGCAGCAAATTGATATTTATCCAACAATTTTAGACATGATTGGCTACCAAAAACCTTTCAGAAGTTGGGGTAGAAGTTTGTTAGATAAAAAGACATCAACTCCTTTTGTAATGAATTCAACCGGTAGTTTATACCAATTTTCTAAAGGCAATTATATTTGTGTTTTCGATGGGAAAAAGTCAATCGGGTTTTATGACAAAAATGATAAAGGACTACAAAACAATCTCATACAATCTAGAAATTCAACTATGAACGAAATGGAAGTAAATTGCAAAGCTTTTATTCAAGATTATATGGAACGCGTAGTGGATCAAAAACTTACCTCACAATAACATGAAAAAGAATATAAAAAGAATTGGTTTTTTGACCTTAGCAGTCGTTTTAATTTTTGTTGGGAAATATGTTTATGACATGAATATCAATCATAATTTCGAAACTATTACAGAAGGGAAAGTATACAAATCAGGGGTTATACCACCAAATGAAATTGAAAGTTATGTCAAAAAATACCATATTAAATCAATTGTAGATTTGCGTTTTCCAGGAACTGCCGATTTGGTTAATAATCCTGAAATTCCTCAAGAACTTACTGCTGAGAAAGAGGCAGTTTCTAAAATTGAAGGAGTAAATTACTTCAACAATGGTTCTGATCAAGTACCAAAACCTGAAAATTTAGATTCTTTTTTTAAAATCATGGACAATCCAGCAAATTATCCGGTTTTGATTCACTGTTATCACGGTGTTGGTCGAGCTGAAATGTATTCAGCACTCTATCGTATCGAATATGAAAAATGGACGAATGAGCAGGCGAGAAAAGGCGTACGAACATTGATAAAATTCAGTTCTTTCGATGATGGAACTCCAAAAGGAGAATATTTGAAAGCCTACAAAAGCAGAAAACAAATAGAGGAAGCTAAAAAATAAACCCGAAATGCATGAATTTACAAGAGCTAATGAGTGGTAATCCGTGCAATTTGTGTTTGAAATTTAATTCTTATAAAACTTTTGGGTTTCTGTAAACTCTTTTGATTTCAATTCAATTAGGTACATTCCTGTTTGAAATTCACTAATATTAATGTTTTGAAATCCACTATTTGATTCTTTTGAAAGAATTAATTGTCCAACCAAGTTGTATATTTTTATTTTAAAATCGGATAGTTTGGTATTAATATTTAAAAACGAATTAGTTGGGTTTGGATAAATCCTAAATTTTTGAATTTCTGAATTTACAGTTGAAAGTGTTGAAATTTGAGGAACATTTAACTTCAAATCATCAAAATAAAAACCATCGAGATTAGTTCCCTGATCACTATTAAAAATAAAGCGTAATTTGATATTTTGACCTAAATAATCATCCAAATTGATTTGCTCATTTACCCAAGTGTTTTGGACTCCATCATAAAGTGGTCCCGCTGGTTGTCCGTTATTTACATTCCCAAAATTGGTATATTTTCCACATTGTGATTCCCAATTATTATTGGAAGCCAATCTAATTTGAAATCGCACGGCATCAAAGTTATTTTCAATAGCCCATTTTGCTGAGAATGTTAAATTTGCTCCGGGAGTATTTGGTACAGCAAGTGCGTCTGTCAAAAGAATTACTTTTTGCTGTGAATCTGTATAATTGCTATTTGGTGAATCAGTAATTGAAGTGGAAGGCGAAACAAAATCCTCTGTAGTCGTTGCCCAAGAGCCAGCAGTAAAACCTAGAGTACTTGAACATTCATTGCTATAAATGGTTTGCATTCCTCCAAATTTTTTGCTGATTAAATGGGTTTCCAAAAAGGTTCCATTATCGACAACAATTTCATAAACAATTTCGTCTCCAGTAGTGGTTCCACTAGCCAATTCCAATTCGATAGCGGAATTAACTTGCTCCAGTAAGTTTAGATTACTGGCGACAAAAGGAACACCAACATTGACGATATTGGACGATATTGGATTGATCGAAACGGTATAATTATTATTCGTAGCCAGACCAATTTTTGTCAATTCAAAGTTAGCAGCTACGATGGAAGTACTTCCCAAATATTCAGGCGAAGTATCCTTCAAAAGTGTATAATCGGAAACAAACTTGGCTGCGGTCAAATTGGTATACATCATTTCTTTACAAAGTGTAATAATTTCTGTTTGTGCAGGCCAAAAAGAATCTCCAATTTCTGGGGTAAAGGCATAGATTTTATCATGATTCATCGTTTGACCATACATAAAATCGTCTGAATTTCCCGAGGCTGCATATAACAAGGATGCAATGATATTTGAAAATTTGTTTTTTGAAACCATTATTTCGCCGAGTTTTGTAAATATTTCCTCATCGGGACTTGGTGAATTCAAATCAAAGCCAAAAGGATGTAGTAACAGATTACTAAACGTATGTGCATTTATTGCAACTTTAAAGTTATGATTATCAACAAAATATCGAATTGCTAAATTCTCAGGTTCTGACAATGGTGATGTTCCAGGGTAAGTTTCACCAGTAGCATCTGGAGAGACACCTAAAGTATTCCAAACGCTTTGCAAAGGATCATTATTCTTCCAATAGTCATAATTTCTATTATTATCTACACCAAAAAGCCCATTTACAAATGGTCTTCTGTTTTTTCTCCACATGCCACCACCATCTGGGTTTGTAGTTTGGTTAAAGATATATCCATCCGGATTTACCACAGGAATAAAATACAATTCAGTATTGTCTACAATCCTTTTAATAGCATCATTACTTTCATAATTCTCCAATAAATACCACATATAGAAGATAGTTTCTGATAGCGAAATTGGTTCTCGAGCATGATGCACCGAAGTATATAAAACTTGCGGTTTTGTAGAAGGAACTTCTGGATTACTAGTGATTTTTACGGATTGCAAAAAGCGACCTTCTTGTGTTGTAAAAGAACTTACGTTTTCTCTAGCAGTTATCAGATTGGGGAACGCTGATCGCATAGCATCCAATTGAAAAAGCATTTCTTCATAGGTAAAATAACCACCCATTGACCCTAAGCTAAAATTAAACGGAGTAGTGTACTCAATTTCAACTTCACCACATAAAATATTTTGAGGTGCAGAAACTCTATTGCTTATATTTTTATTTTGGTCGATATAATATTTTTGTACATCTTGGATTTCAATGGAAACCTCAAGTCCTAATTCTCTTGCTGTTTGAATTTCAGAATCGGAAAAATCAGAGGTCAAGGAATAGCCCATTTTATGAATACCATGATCCATAGGAACTCCTAATTTTTCTAATTTTTTTAGGTTTTCAATGGTGTTGTAGATGATTTTTGCTCGATGGTATTTCTCTGTTTTAGGTTGAGCAAACAGTGAAATTGAAATGATATTGAAGAGTACAAATAGTTTGAAAATTTTCATGAATGTGATATTAGATTTCCAAAGATATTCTTTATTTCTAAATCACTTCAAGGATTAACATTTGTTTCCATTTCTCATGGAATCATTTTCAATAAAATCAATTAATCTTTAGATTTTAGTTCTTTTTCTGTATAGCTTTTCACACGTTCCCCTTGAATAAACATTTTCAACGTATTAAAATGAATAGTAAAAGGAACTAAATTCCATTCGAGATTCATATCCTCTTCATACGTAGTTAAGAATTGATACCATAGCGAATAGGCGGCAGTATTAAATCCTTTTTTGAATATCGCTTCTCCTGTTTTCTCACATTCAATGCCCCAATTGATGGGTCTTTTTGGCTGATCATGTAGTTGGTAGAAACCTGTTCCATTTTCATTTAATTCTACTATTGGTTCACCGCCATTAAATAAATAGGTTCCCGTAATAGGATAATTTATCGTGGTTCTGAGATAATGAATACCCGATTTTGTTTCTATTTCATTCACTGCGTTTTGTGAGAAAATGTTAACTGAAATCAATACCAATACACTAAAGAATACATTTTTTAATTTCATATTTTTTGTTTTTATAGGTTATCAATCCACAACCGTGCATTTACAAAAGCTTCTAACCAAGGGGAAACATCATCATTTCTGTCTTTTGGATAATGAGCCCAGTTCCATGAAAATGTAGAACGTTCAATGTGCGGCATCATTACTAAATGTCTTCCAGTTTTGTCACACATCATGGCGGTATTATAGTCGGATCCGTTGGGATTGGCAGGATATTTTTCATAGCCATATTTCGCTACAATATAATAATCTTTTTCTTCATAGGGCAATTCGAATTTACCTTCACCATGAGAAACCCAAACACCTAAAGTACTTCCAGCCAAAGAGGACAACATTATGGAATGGTTTTCTTGAATTTTCACAGAAGTAAAAATGCTTTCGTGTTTTTGACTGTCGTTGTGTTTCATTTTACCGTGAATTTCATGTTCAGGATAAATGACTTCCAGTTCCATAAATAACTGGCAACCGTTGCAGATTCCAACGGATAATGTATCTTTTCTTTTGAAGAAGTTGTCTAAAACAGTTTTGGCTTTTTCGTTGTATAAAAAAGCTCCAGCCCAACCTTTGGCAGAGCCCAATACATCCGAATTAGAAAATCCACCTACTGCTCCAATAAATTGAATGTCTTTCAAATCTTCACGACCAGAAATCAAATCGGTCATGTGCACATCTTTTACATCAAATCCAGCGAGATACATAGCATTGGCCATTTCACGCTCAGAATTACTTCCTTTCTCTCGAATTATCGCTGCTTTAGGGCGCGGTTTGGAAGCATCCAAAGTTGGTTTCTTACCCGTAAAATGTGAAGGAAAAACATAGTGTAAAGCTTGGTTTTTATAATTGTCAAATCGTTCTTTTGCCTTATTGTTTTTGCTTTGATGTTGGTCGAGTAGGTAAGAGGTTTCGAACCAAATTTCACGGTAGGTTGAGAGTTGTAAGTTGTAAGTTGAGAGTTGTATGAAATCGCCATCAACAACATTTCCTAATTTGAAAAATTCAATATCGTTGGTATTCAATATAGATTCTATATAAGCATCGTCTTTCGCCTGAAGCACAATTCCAATGTTCTCACTAAATAAAATTTTGATGAGGTCTTTTTCTTGGAATGTCTCAAAATTGATTGAAGCTCCTAAATTAGTATCTGCAAAACACATTTCGAATAAAGTTGTTATCAATCCACCGCTACCGATGTCATGTCCCGCCACTATTTGTTCTTCAAGGATCAGTTTTTGAATAGTATTGAAAGTACGTTTAAAAAATGCTGAGTCTTTTATGGTTGGAGTTTCATTTCCAATTTTATTCAAGATTTGAGCGAATGAACTACCACCTAATTTGAAATCGTCTTGTGATAAATTAATATAATAAATTGAACCTCCATTTCTTTGTAAAACAGGCTCCACGACTTTCGTAATATCGGTGCAGTTTCCACCTGCTGAAATGATTACAGTTCCTGGCGCAATCACTTCTTCGTTTGGATATTTTTGTTTCATTGAAAGTGAATCTTTTCCCGTTGGGATATTGATTCCCAATTCGATAGCGAATTCCGAGCAGCTTTTTACAGCAGCAAACAAACGCGCATCTTCTCCTTCATTTTTGCATGCCCACATCCAATTGGCAGATAATGATATTCCTTTAATTCCGTCTTTAATCGGAGCCCAAATAATATTCGATAATGCTTCACCAATAGCATTTCTACTACCAGCCACTGGATCAATCAAAGCAGCTATTGGAGCATGGCCAATAGACGTTGCTACGCCTTCTTTCCCTTGATAATCCAAAGCCATCACACCTACATTATTCAATGGAAGTTGCAATGGTCCGACACATTGTTGTTTGGCGACTTTTCCACCTACACAACGATCGACTTTGTTGGTCAACCAATCTTTGCAAGCAACCGCTTCGAGTTGCAAAACTTGCTGAATATAGGTTTCTATTTTTTCTTGCGAATACACTAAAGCATCGTATTTTCTATCCACCGTTATATCGTTCATGATGACTTTTGGTGAACTTCCAAACATATCTTCAATAGCAAAATCCATAGGTTTCGCTCCTGTTGATTTTGATTCAAAAGTAAAACGATGATTGCCAGTAATATCTCCAACTTGATACATTGGGGAACGTTCTCTATCGGCAATTTTTTGTAATAAATCGATGTCTTGTTGACCAATGACTAAACCCATTCGTTCTTGCGATTCGTTCCCAATAATTTCTTTAGCAGAAAGGGTAGGATCGCCAATGGGTAATGCATCGAGGTTGATTAATCCACCGGTTTCTTCCACTAATTCCGACAAGCAATTGAGATGACCCCCAGCGCCATGATCGTGTATAGATACTATCGGATTGACATCGCTTTCTACCAAACCACGAATGGCATTGGCAGCGCGTTTTTGCATTTCAGGATTCGAACGTTGGATGGCGTTTAATTCAATCCTAGCATTAAATTCACCAGTATCAGCAGAGGAAACTGCTGCTCCACCCATTCCGATTCTATAATTTTCACCACCTAAAATTACGACTTTGTCTCCGACTTTTGGTTGCTGTTTGATGGATTGATTTAATTTCCCATAACCAATGCCGCCTGCTTGCATAATGACTTTATCGTAGCCCAGTGTTCTGTTGTTTTCTCTATTTTCGAAAGTCAATAATGATCCAGTAATCAGAGGTTGCCCGAATTTATTTCCGAAATCCGAAGCGCCATTCGAGGCTTTTATTAAAATATCTAATGGTGTTTGATAGAGCCATTTTCTTTCGGCTAAATTGGTATCCCAATTTCTTTCTTTTTGCAAACGAGAATAAGAAGTCATATAAACGGCTGTTCCAGCAAGTGGTAATGAACCTTGTCCGCCTGCCAAACGATCTCGAATTTCTCCTCCTGAACCCGTAGCGGCGCCGTTGAAAGGCTCGACGGTTGTGGGGAAATTGTGTGTTTCTGCTTTTAAAGAAATTACCGAATCGAATTCTTTGATAGCATAAAAGTCGGGTTTTTCTGGAGATAACGGCGCGAATTGTTGTACTCTAGGGCCTTTAACGAAAGCTACATTATCTTTGTAAGCAGAAACAATATCGTTAGGATTTTCTGCGGAAGTTTTTTTAATCATCTTAAACAAAGACGATTCTTGTTCCTGTCCATCAATGACAAAAGTTCCATTGAAAATCTTGTGTCGACAATGTTCCGAATTGACTTGTGAAAAACCAAATACTTCCGAGTCGGTTAATTTTCTACCAATTTTAGCAGCTAATTCATTGAGATAATTCACTTCTTCCGCACTTAAGGATAAGCCTTCTTTTTTATTGTAAGCTGCAATATCTTCTATTTTTAGAATCGGTTCAGGTAGAATATGTATGGTAAAAATATCTTGATTTAATTCCGAATATTTTTGAGAAAGCATCGGATCGAAGTCCTGAAAATCGGCTGTTGCTTTATGAAATTCTTCAATGCGAAGGATTTCTGAGATTCCCATGTTTTGGGTAATTTCGACAGCATTGGTGCTCCAAGGAGTAATCATTGAGGCACGTGGACCAACAAAAAAATCCGTAAGTACGGATTTCTCTATTTTTATATCAGTGTCAAATAACCAAAGTAATTTTGAAATGGTTTCAGCCGAAAGTTCACCTTGCGACTGAACGGTAAAAACGGTGGTACTTTCGTTTCCGAAGAAATGAATCATTGTATATGTTTTAGTTGTAGTTGTTGTCGCAAATTTAGATTAAAAACCACAATTTACAAGCAACAGTTATTACGACTTTTAAACAATTACTCTGGGAAAGCTGCACTTTGATACGCTCCCATATCAGGCGGATTGGAGGTTCTCGGTAAGCCTAAAACATCCAAAGGAACTAAGTAAGTCAAACTTCCTTTTTGAAAAGCACCGCCTATAGGATCATCACTGATATTTAATTTATTCAAATTGGCATTGAAGAATTTAGGATCTTTATTTTTAATATTGCCGTCCAATTCATTTCGAATAAAATCATAAATTGGTTTAGAAGCTAAGGATGTACCACCATCTCTAAACTTAATCAAACAATTTTTTATATCTTTTTCGAAAGGAATGGCTTCGTCACCAATTTTATCTAAAAACAATCCAATATTGTTGGAGCTATAGATAATGCAATTATAGAAATTCGCTTGATTTAATGACCCAGTAACATTGGTTCCATCAGCTTGTTCTTCATAATTACTCAACAAAACCGCCACTTGGTTTGAACTTGCCCAATTATTATTAAACGTACAATGTTTGAATTGATAACTTCCACCCAAACTACACGCTAATGAAGCTTGTCCAGCCAAATTAATTACTAAATTTTCACAGTTATTCATCGTGGCTCCACGTGCTAAAATTCCATAATTGGCGGAATTATAAATTTGAGAATTTTGAATATTCAATGTGCAATTTTCAACCAATAGCCCTAAAGTGGCGTTTTTTAAAGTTAGATGATTGATACTATTGTTAATACTTCCAGATCGTAACCAAATCGTACCCCATTGTCCAGGAATATCTTCATACAACGGTTCGAGTCGGTCGCCTTCAAAGGTGACTTCGTTTTGTTGCGGATTCGTTGGATCAGGAGAAACAGCTCCATTGATGTGGATTGATCCGCCAGGTTGCACAACTATTCCAGATTCTGCATGAAAATAGACTTTTGCACCCGGATCTATAGTTAAGGTTTTACCATCGGGAACTCCAGCATAACCATAAATAACGTACGGTTTGGTGTTGTTAAAATGGTATTCGTCACCGTTGGCAGGATCATTTTCATCCAATTCAAACCCATTAATGCGAACTTCTTCACCATTGTCTGTGCCTAGAAGTAAACTTTCTTTGATTCCATTAGCATCTTTTTTTGGAAATAAAAAATAAGCATCTCGAATTAAAGTCACCAAATTTACTTTTTGAGGTCCATTGGAAGAATCAAAAACGATATCATCCGTATAAAGAAAATCGGTTGGATTGGCATCAGCAGTATTAGCCGTGGTTTCGATAAAAATATACAGACTGTCTTTGGCTAATAATTCTACATTTTTAAAAACACGACCATCAGGGAGATTGTCTAGGTCTGTTCCGTCCTCTCCAGTCATACCATCCACCATTAATCGGTATTTGGAGTCTGGATTTTGTAAATGTATGGAAGGTATTTTAATATCGTCATTACTTCTATTGTATACTTTTAAAGTATACGTACTGGATGAAATATGACTAAAAACAGTATCTAAATAGACAGTGTCTTTTGAAAAACCAAGATTTCCTGAACTTGGCACAGTATCAAAATCTTTACGACAAGAACTCAATGAAATCAGAATACCGACAAGAAAAAGACAAATTAGGTTACGCATTGGAATGGATTTTTGGTAAAAATAGTTTTTAATTTGAAAATTTGAAAGTATTATTAATTTGAAAATTAAAGTAACAACGAATAAAAATTCAATTTAGTCTTTTTATCAATTCTTTAATAACTTAATTTTGTATAAAAAAAATGACTTTCGATAAAGAGAAGATGTTGACATTGTGTAATACCATTTCCAAAAACACATTAATGGAAACGCTAGAAATAGAGTATATTGATGCTGGTGAAGATTTTTTAGTTGCCCGAATGCCGGTAACTCCAAGAACACATCAACCGATGGGCTTGTTGCATGGAGGTGCGAGTGTGGCTTTGGCTGAAAGTGTGGGAAGTGCTGCATCCATGTTGTTAGTGAATAATGATTTGAGTGAAATTCGTGGGATTGAAATTTCAGCAAATCATCTTAGAGCGAAACGAACCGGAATGGTAACAGGAACTGCTCGAATTATGCATCAAGGGAAGAGTATTCATTTATGGGAAATTAAAATTACGGATGAAAACGGCAAATTGATTTCCATTTGTAAATTGACCAATATGGTACTGCCTAAAAGAAAAATATAATGATGGAGATACATCAAAAATGGCAAGAACATTTTGATAATAGATTGCCATTTGTTCTTTATAGAAAGCCAAATAGTTCTACTTTGATTAGCATTTTTCAACAAAATGACACATTGTATTTTGTTGAAAATTTCCAAGAAAAGGGATTTGTTTTTGCGCCATTTGATGGAGAAAAAAATGTACTAATTCCAGCAAATCAATCGCAAATAGTTGTAACCTCTTTAGGTCAGGCAACTTCTAATAAAGTGGTATTACAAAAGGATGAAAAGGAAGATGAAACTGCAAAAAGCAGGCATATAAATTTAGTTCAAAAAGCGATTGATGCTATTGAAAAAGGCGAATTTAATAAAGTAGTTCTTTCGAGAAAAGAAACGGTATTGCTCACACAATTCGATTTGTTTAAGGTGTTTCAAAAATTACTAGAATTCTATCCAACTGCCTTTGCGTATTGTTTTTATCATCCCCAAATAGGGTTGTGGTTGGGAGCATTTTCAGAGCTATTGTTATATGTAAAAGAACAAAAATTTCAGACTATGGCTGTTGCTGGAACACAATTGCATGAAGAAAACTCTACAGTAATTTGGAAAGAAAAAGAATTGGAAGAGCAGCGATTAGTTACAGATTTTATTGTTTCTAATTTAGAAAATTTGACTGTAGATTTAACGATTTCAAAGCCATATACTTTAAGAGCTGGAAATGTAGTACATATCAAAACGGATATTGAAGGTGTTTTTAAAACATCAATGCATTTGAAAGAAGTGTTGTCTGTATTGCATCCTACACCTGCAGTTTGTGGTTTTCCAAAAAAGGTAGCTAAAGATTTTATATTAAAAAATGAAGGATATAATAGATACTATTACTCGGGATTTTTAGGGGAATTGAATTCTAATTTTGAAAGCAAAGACGTTGAAACTAATTTGTATGTAAACTTAAGATGTGTGCAAATTGAAATAAACTCCGAATCAAACACTAACTTGGCGCACCTATACGTGGGAGGAGGCATTACTAAAGACAGTAATGCAGAAAAAGAATGGTTAGAAACGGTAAACAAAGCGAAAACTATTAAAAATATTTTGAATTAATTATCATTATGAAATTAGATATACTAGCATTTGGCGCACATCCGGACGACGTTGAATTGGGTTGTGGTGGAACAATAGCGAAAGAAGTTGCCATGGGTAAGAAAGTCGGCATTATCGATTTGACTCGAGGCGAATTAGGGACACGTGGCACTATTGCCACTAGAGATCAAGAGTCGGAGAAAGCTGCAGCTATTTTAGGAGTTTCCATTAGAGAAAACTTAAATATGCGTGATGGGTTTTTTATGAATGACGAAGAACATCAATTGGCTGTGATTCGAATGTTGCGTAAATACCAACCTGAAATTGTAATTTGTAATGCCATAGATGACCGACATATAGATCATGGAAAAGGCAGTAAATTAGTATCTGATGCTTGTTTTTTATCGGGTTTGATAAAAATCGAAACGGAGTATGAGGGTATAAAACAAAATGCTTGGAGACCGAAATCAGTGTATCATTACATCCAATGGAAAAATATACAACCTGATTTTGTTGTAGATATTTCAGGGTTTAATGAAAAACGCATACAAGCAATCTTGGCGTATTCATCACAATTTTATGACCCAAATAGTAAAGAACCAGAAACACCAATAGCTACTAAAAATTTTTTAGAAAGCTTGAATTATCGTCCACAAGATTTCGGAAGATTGATCGGAAAAGAATATGGGGAAGGATTCACGGTAGAAAGGTATTTGGGAGTCAATAGCTTAGGAGATTTGATATAATTTTTTAAAATATTTCTTTGTATACTAAAAACTTTTGCAATACATTTGCACTCGTTTAAATGGTGATTGTAGCTCAGCTGGTTAGAGTATTGGTTTGTGGTGCCGAGGGTCGCCGGTTCGAACCCGGTCAGTCACCCAAAAACAAAAGCTTCGAGTTTCCTCGAAGCTTTTTTTGTTAGAAGTATTTTTTATTTTCCATCTTTATCAACCACCAAACGTTTTTCTCTATTGGCAATTTCCCATGCTATGGCAAAAGCATATTTGGTTCTTTTGGTCAAAGCATCAAATTCAATTTTATCTACATCATCACCTGGTTTGTGATAATCAGGATGTGTTCCTGTAAAAAGAAAAACCGAAGGAATTCCATTCTTAGCAAAGTTGTAATGATCGGAGCGGTAATAAAAGCGATTGGGGTCAGCACGATCATTGTATTTATAATCTAAAGAAAGATTTCCGTATTTTTTATTGGTTTCTTCACATACATTGAACAAGTCCGTAGACAAATAATCGGAACCAATCAAGTAGATGTAATCACTACTATTTGGATGAAACTCATCATGACGGCCAATCATATCAATATTGACATCAGCAACAGTATTTGCTATAGGAAACAAAGGATTTTCAGAATAAAATCGTGAACCATGAAGTCCGTGCTCTTCTCCAGTTACATGTAGAATAAGAATAGATCGCTTTGGTCCATGGCTTTCATTTTTGGCTTTTTGAAACGCTTTAGCAATTTCAATTAAGGCTACAGTTCCCGAACCATCATCATCGGCACCATTATAAACTTCGTCTTTTTTGATACCAACGTGATCGTAATGGGCAGAAACAACAACGATTTCATTCGGTTTTTCAGAACCTTCTATAAATGCCCAAATATTTTCAGAGTCGGGAAGGTTTTCATTGTATTTTGCATTTAGAAAGGCAGCAGGAATCGGTTGATAAAAACTGCTAGCGCCTTTTGGGAATGTCAACCCATTATTTTGATGTTGTTGAATCAAATAGCGACCTGCTTTTTTTTGTCCTTCCGAACCCGTTTCTCGACCTTCCATCTCATCTGACGCAATAACTGTCAAATTGGATTTAAGGCTTTCAGAAGTGATTGTATTGATATAATCAGCGACACTTTTTGGAGCTATTTCTTTTTTACTAGCACAACTGCTTATTAACAGTAAAAGAAGTAAGGGCAATAGACTTTTTTTCATAATTTTTTAATGGATGTTAATAAAGGTATAGAGAGCAAATAGTAATAGAATAAAAACAATTAAGAACATATTGATGACAAATAAGCTGATACTTTTTAGAAACGAAATCATTCTAGTTTCACCATAAAATCGATGATGAGCAGGAAAGAAATAATACACCATCCAAAGTAATGCTATAGCATCGAAAACTCCTTTAACAGTATCAGCGGTTGAAGAAGTTCCAAATAGGGATAATATTTTACTAAAGAGGAATACAATTAAAATAATCAGCAGTAAAAACGAAAAATAATGCAGTGTGAAAATACCATGATCAAAATAATACCATCGTTTTTTTCCATGAAAAATCCATAAGAAAAAGGCAAAAAGCGGCATATAGATGAATAGTGTTTTCGAAAAATTATGTACAAATGATTCTTTGAATTTTTCTAATAATTCTTCGTTTGTATTCTTTTTTTTGACTTCTATAGTTTTCTTGACAACCCAATATTCTAGACCATTTAAGTGCTCATCCACAGGGCCATATTTTTGCATTGAATCGAGTTCTTCAGTCGAATTATAGCCAAAATTAAAAAGTGAATCGTATTTTTTCTTTTTCTCGAGTTTGTTTTTAGGAATATTACCCTGAATAGAATCCGCAATTTGAGCTTTTAATTTTTTTGATTCAATCAATTCATCAATAGAAACATTCTCTGATTTAGGTATTATTTTGTTAGTTCCGGACTTAGTTGTTATGGTTTTTTTTGCATTAATTAAATTGTAATCAGTATTCGGTAGTACTGTAATTAAAAAAAAAGTAATAAAACTGATAAAAATATACAATCGTACTGGAGCCAAATACGACAATCGTTTGCCTGAAAGGTATTCTTTCGTTAGAGATCCTGGATTGAATAATAAGTTTTTTATTGTACGCCAAAATGCATTTTCATAATGCGTAAGGTCTTCAAAAAAGTGAATGAATAAATGATGAAATGTTTTACGGCTTTCAATGTTTTCCTGACCACAATTAGAGCAGAAACGATCAGGAACTACATGTCTGCAATTCAAACAAGTCTTATCTTTTCTAATTTCGCTTTTGCTCATAAACTATTATTTCAGCTATAAAAGTATTGATTTTTTATTACTTTTATAAATCATAAAAAATAAACTATGCAATCAACAGCAAGTACACCGCAAGAATATCTCAATTCATTACCTGAAGACAGGAAATTAGCCATGCAAAAACTTCGGAATGTTATTTTAAATAATCTACCAAAAGGATTTCATGAAGAAATGAGTTATGGTATGTTAGGATATGTTGTGCCGCATGCACTTTATCCTAAAGGCTATCATTGCAATCCTAAATTGCCATTGCCTTTTATGAATTTGGCTTCCCAAAAGAACTTTATTGCTTTGTATTCAATGGGAATGTATGCAAATCCAACATTGTTAAATTGGTTTACGTCAGAATATTCTAAACAGGTGAAAACGAAATTAGATATGGGGAAAAGTTGCATTCGTTTTAAGAATATGAATGATATACCTTATGCTTTAATAGGCGAATTAGCTTCAAAAGTTACTGTTGATTTATGGATTGAATGGTATGAAAGTAATTTTATTAAAGCTTAATACGGTTTGGTATCTTCAGAATTAAATTGAATTGTACTTGCAATTTTTGCCAATCGCATTTGGGCAATTTTTTCTTCATTGAGAGATTTCTCCAATAATTCAAGCAATGCATTTTCTTTTAAATTTTCAGCATATACAGTCAGAATACTATAAGATGCTATTTCATAATGTTCAATTTTATGAAGAGAAAGTATCATTCCAGCATCTCGAATCATCCCAAATTTGGTAGCATCTATTATTGCATCTAATTCGGCAATCATAAATTCGACTGCTTCACATCTTTCAAAAGTTGCTTTTTCATGTAAAGATTCAAAGGCAACTTCAATTCGGGAAATCTGATTTTTTGTATCTTCTTGATGAATTGTAATAGCTTCTATTAATTCATAATTGCAAGCATTTTTAATTAATTTCGGGAACGTTTTGGAAACAATTTTTTCTACGTAATACATCGATTTTAATTCTTTCAACATTAAATCCCTTAAGCCAGTTTCTCCATTAAATTTTGGTTTGATGAATTTAATTTCATTTTCGAAAGTTTTAGGCTCGTTTTCTATAGGTTTTCTTGCATTTTCCATTTCATTTCAATTTAGTTATGTATTCAAAAAATATTTTTTGAAAGTAGATTTGGTTTGGGGTAAAATCCATTAAAACAGCGTTTTAACAAATTAAAAACTAAGGTAACTATAATAGAAATTAAATAAAAATATACCCGACGTACGACATTAAACTTTAACATGTCGTATGAAAATCATCAAAAAATGGAATGTTTTAATTAAAATTATTGAATGAAAAAAGGAACTATTGCCAAGTATCGCAATATTTTTGAGCAATTTGTATGTAGTTATGTTTTTTTTCAACAAATTTTCGCGCTCTTTCACTGATTGCGATAAGTTCATTGGGGTTTTCAATTAAAAAAGAAAGTTCATTTACTAAATAGTCAACATCGGGTTTCGCATTGATATTTACTTTTTCTTTAAGTTGATAATAGTCATAAAATTCCGTTTCAGCACCTGTAAATACGATTTTTCCTTTTGCCATTGCTTCGAGTGCATGGTAGCCTTGATCGAAGGAATAGGCCATGTCTAAAAGTATATGAGCTTTATTATACAATTCAATGTATTGAAGATACGGAATGCTTCTGGTTGTAATTATTTCAACTTTATCAAAATATTTTTTTTCAATAATTGTTAATGCTTTTTCAAAGTAATCATTGCCTTTATTGAAATAACTTTCGGAATTAATACCATGAAAAATAATTATTTTAGAATCAATTTTCATTGGAATATATGGTAATTTCTCAATATTTATTGGATTAGCAATCATTCCTAAATACTTAGTTTCATTTTGCATCGGGAGATGATAATCCATATCGGAACCAATAACTCCTTGAATATTTTTAAAAATATAATCATGAAGTTTTTGATAATCACTTTTTCTAAATTTTAATACGTTCTGAAAATTTTTCGGATTAATTTTCCCCGCTAAATAGGGAAGAAACAACGATTTAAAAGTAGGGTTTTCAAAATAATATTTCACTGTAAGAAAGTCAGTTCCACAACACATGAGATAGACTTTTTTATTGTTTTCAAAAAGAAATTTTAGCATTTTTTTTTCGAAATAATACCCGCAATAAAAGGTATTTTCATTGATAAGTTGCACTATATCGTATTGAATAACTTGACTTTGATAGTTTTTAAATTGCTGATATGTAAACCATGATGTAATATTAAAACCTGTAAGTTTATACAATAAAACTTTAATTTTTTTTCTATAGGAAGTATTCCATTTCTGCTCTAAAGGTAAGTCGATTGGATAATCTTTAAAACCATCCTTAAAGCCCATTATAACAACATGATGCCCCAATTGTACTAATCCTTCTTTCAAAGAATTATGATGTCTACTATATTCACCTACAAGTAAAATGTTCATATATTGTTATATTTGACAAATATATTTACTATTTGACAATTAATGGATACGACCAAGATCAAAATTGCGATACTAACTCAATCATTAGCAAACGGTGGAGTGGAGCGATTTAGTGCAGTATTGTCTAAAATGTTGACAAATCTTGGGTTTCAAATTCATATTATCTCAGTTTTAGATGAAATTGAATATGAGTTTGAAGGAGAATTACTGAATTTAGGGCTTTTGAAAAAGCAAGATAATTCGAGTTTTGGACGTTTTAACAGGATGTTAGTTGTAAAGAAATATATACGTCAACATCAATTCGACTGGATTATTGATACTAGAATTAGAACTTCATCATGGTCAGAATGGATACTTTCTAGATTCATTTTTCCTCCAAAGAAAACAATCTATTTAGTGCACAGTTATAAAACGGAAAAGTATTTCCCAAAGAATTTTTTTATCGCTAAAAATATTTACAAGAAATCACCTTATATTATTACTGTTTCAAAAGAAATTGAAGCAGAGGTAAGAAAAAAATTTGGGTATCAAAATACGCTTACAATTTACAATCCGATTGATAGCATTGGAATAGAAAATAGCGCTTCAGAAATTTCAATTTCAGGTAAATTCATATTAGCTTATGGTAGAATTGAGGATGCTGTAAAGAATTTTTCGTTATTAATTGAAAGTTATGCTCAGTCTGATTTGCCTAAAAATAACATTGCACTTTATATTATTGGTGATGGTAAAGATGTTGATGTTTTGAAAGAAAAAGTTGTTGAACTTCAATTAAAGGACTTTATTTTTTTTAATCCCAAAATGGCGAATCCATTTCCTTATGTTAAATCAGCAATTTTTACCACTTTAACGAGTAGAAACGAAGGATTTCCTATGGTGATTATTGAATCATTGGCATTGGGAACGCCAGTTATTTCAGTAGATTGCCAATCTGGCCCTAAAGAAATTATTCAAAATGAATACAATGGTTTATTGGTTGAAAATCATAATATTGAAGCCTTTACAAAAGCAATGAATCGAATGATTTTAGATCAAGAATTGTATGCGAATATGAAGTCTAATGCCACAAGTAGTATTAGAAATTTGACACTAGAGAAAATACAAGCTGAATGGTTAAGAATTCTAACTGTTTAAGTGATTTATTTAAAAACAGATTTACTCCATCCAACTTGAACCATAATTAGATTAACTTTCAATAATAATTTTAAAAAAATCCCTGGTAAGTTCAATAGTATTCTTTTTTTTAATGTCAAGTTTTTCAAATCAATATCAATACTATATTTTTCGAAATTTGATTTATCACCGTACATTTTTGATTTTATAGCCAATGAAAATCGATTCAAATCCAAGAACTTTTTTAAAGCTTGATTCTTTTTTTCTTGGTCACTAAATTTAGAAAAATTCATTTTACTGTTCATGAAGCTTTTCTTTTTTGAAAGACTATTTGGGTCGTATATGTAACGTGTTAGTATTTTAAAAGAAAAAACCACGGGATAAATTATACCGATTCTAATCCACAGATCGGTGTCTTGACCACTTTTTATCAAGGGATCAAATTTGCCTACTTTTTCAAAAACACTTTTGTGAAATACTGCACAAGAGGTAAATAAGACACCTTCTTTATAGCTAGCTTCAAAATAATTTACAATTACGTTGTCGCTTACTTTTTTAATAGAGTAGGAAGATGGAATTACTGTTTTTGTATTTTCAATTTCTATTGCCGCTGAAAAAACTCTTTGTTCAGGAAACCTTTTTATAAGTAAAAACATTTCCTCTAAAAAATTCGGGTACCAATAATCGTCGGCATCTAAAAAAACAATAAATTCTGATTTGGCTTTTTCTATCCCAAGGTTTCTTGTTTCTGAAACGCCTTCATTTTTTTTAGAATAATAGTGTATTCTAGAATCGTTGAAAGTTACTATTTTAGATTCACTATCATCGGTTGAGCCATCATTAATAAGTAGAATTTCATAATCTGTAAAACTCTGTTGAAAAACACTTTTTAAGGTGTTCTCAATAAAATTTGCTTTATTATAAACAGGTATTATTATAGAAAAAAATGGCATTTAGTATCAGTTAATAGGTTTAGTAAGTACTAAAATATTTTCGTCATTAGATAAATCAAATTTAGTTTCTTCGTTTAAAAAGTGTCTGACTTCTACAATAAAACCACAAGATTCAAGACGTTCCTTTAAACCATTTATAGAATATATACGAACATGATCTTCTTGTCCAAAATGAATTAGTCTCTCTTTCTCGGAAACAATAGTTTCATTTTCGTATATAGTTCCTTCTTTAAAAGGAGTTTGAACTAATATCTTACCTTCGGGTTTTAAAACACGAAATAATTCTTTCATTGCTAAAATGTCTTCTTTGATGTGTTCTAATATATGGTAACATAGTATCAAATCAAATGTTGCATCAGGGCAATCAATATTTGTAATATCCCATTGATGTTCTGCAATAAAATCTCCTGATAAATCGGTGCTTATATAGTTAAAATCTGACCTTTTCTTTAGTTTTCTATACAAACATCTTGAAGGTGAAAAATCTAAAATAGTACTATTCGGTTGAATAAATTCTAAATTTAATAAAATCCATAATCGTCTATTTCGTCGCAAACTACCACAACTTGGACAAATTGAATCATTATTAGTAGTTTTTTCAAATCTTTTGAGATTCTTTAAACAAATAGGACAACTAAAATTATTACCCGAATACAACAAACTATAAATTTTGCGTAGTTTTTCTTCGTTCTTAAAAAGAAACGTTCGAGGAATAATATTTTTTAATCTATTTTTAATGAATTGAGACATTATTTTTTGGTATATAATTTACAAAGGTAGCCTAAACGATAGAGATCATAAATAAAAAGTGATGGTTGTGAACTTGCTAAATTATGTATCATAAAGGAACTAATTCTATTATGGATTAATCCTATAAAAATCACTAATTGACAACGTTTAATGATGTGAAATAACCTTGAGATTTTAAGATAATCAAATGCAATTAAGTTATGGTCTAATAAATTTTTTAATGCAAGTAATGCCTCATTTTCCTTTTGAATTGCATTCTCAAAAGTATCTAACCCTAAGTGATAAACTGGATTATTGATATGAAATATTGGTATTTGTTGTTGTTTCAGATTGTACGAAAATAATGTATCCTCATGACGCAAATTTGGAATGGATTCGTTGAAACTAACTTTTTCAAAAATTGATTTGTGAACTAAAAAATTTAGGGTTAAAAATGAAATGTAAGGTTTTTTTGATCGAATATTAAATGGCAATGCTTCTCTTTCTTTGCCATAAATCCATCGTAAGAGTTTTTCTTTTTCTGGTTTTTTTTCTGAGTATAAGATTCCACCGTAAACGACTTTAACCTCAGTATTAATGAAGGGTAAATAATCCGAAATGAAAGTTGTGTTTGTAGGTATTACGTCGGAATCTAGAAAAAGTAACCATTCGTATTTTGCTTTTTTTGCGAGTAAATTTCTAATTTTACTCCTGCCAATATTTTCCTCTAAAATTTCATAAACAACATTTTGTTTTTCTTTTAAAGCTATATTTTCAATTAAAAAGCTGGAAGATGCGTCGTTAAAAACAATAATTTCATAAGGTATATTTACTCCTTGAATATTTTTTTGAAGAGCCTCAACTAAAGGAACAACATTAAAATTATAAACAGGAATTAATATTGAAAGCATAGACATTTAGTAAATAGCTTTAATAACGTATTTATTTAAAAATATTATAACGAATAATACAATAAAGTGCCTTAATACCATCTTTCCAATTTATTTTTTTACCTTCTTGATACGTTCTACCATAATAAGAAATACCGACTTCATAAATTCGTATTAAAGGGACTCTTGAAATTTTAGCGGTTACCTCGGGTTCAAAGCCAAATCGTTGTTCTCTTAAATCTAAGGATTTCAACATGTTAGAATTAAACATTTTATAACATGTCTCCATATCTGTTAAATTCAAATTGGTAAACATATTGGATAAAGTTGTCAAAAACTTATTTCCTACAGTATGCCAAAAAAATAAAATTCTATGGGCGTTTCCACCCATAAATCGTGATCCATAAACTACATCAGCATATCCATCTAAAATAGGTTGCAAAAGAACTAGATATTCTTTTGGATCGTATTCTAAATCGGCATCTTGAATGATGATATATTCACCTGAAGCTTTAGCAATCCCAGTATGTAAAGCAGCTCCTTTTCCTTTGTTTTTAGTATGATTTTCAACTATAATTTTAAGTTCATTATTTACTTCGCAATACAATTGAATGCAAGAAGTCGTGTTGTCTGTAGAAGCATCATTAACTATTATGATTTCTTTTTCGATGCTATTTGGTAATGCAACTTTTTTAATTTTATCTAAAATCAAATGAATCGTATTACCTTCATTATAAACAGGAATAATAATCGATAAAGTATTCATTTTTTTTTACTATTTATTAGATTAGCAAAACTACATTTCTAAATCGAAACTACAATATTATTCCTATATTTGTTTACATAGTACCTATGAAACAATATATAGCTAACAATAAGTACCCATTTCTTCTTCTTATATTAGGATTGTTTTGGATTGTATTTTTCAATTATTTCCTGCAAGTTCTAAATCAAGGAATTATCTATCCAGATGCTAATTCTTATGTAAATTCATCTAAAGATTTGTACTTTTTTTTCCGAGGACATTTAACTAGACCAATTGGGATGGCTTTTATTACAGGTATTCCACTACTTTTTGGAGCTTCAACATCAAAACTTTTTATTTTTGGCTTTTATTTAAATTTCAGCTGTTGGATTTCTTTCTTACTTCTCTTGTTTCAACTACTAAAAGAAATACTTCAACCAAGAATTGCTTTCATTTTTTGTATAGTAAGCATGCTTTTTATTGGTAATACAGCCTCTATATTTCAAGTGTCTTCAGAAAGTATTTATTTACTTTTTATAGGTTTCGGATTGCTTTTTTTTCTTAAATACTTTAAAAACAATTCTTTTTGGCATTTATCTATTGCACTTTCTTTCGTTATTGTAAGCTGTTTGATTAAACCAAGTTCGATAGTATTAGCGATTGTTTTTACGGGTTATTTTAGCATTAAAATTTTTAATAAATACAAATCAAAAGCAGCGTATTTAATTTATGGCAGTTGGCTTCTAATTGTAATTCAATGCGCTGGATTAAAATATCAATTCGGGAATTTCACTATTAGTTATATCGATGCCATTACATATTATTGCTATCTAGGAGCAAAATCGAATGCACTCGAAACAAATCAAGATTTTAAAAAGGTTTGGTTAGAAAGAACAAATTTCATTTATAGTCAAGATCCTCCAGCCATCAAGTTAATAGCAAAAACAGATGTCATAAAACAATTGCATACGAACAAAATCAATCTGGTGAAAGCGTATGGTATGAATCTTTTTGAAAATGCCACTACTGGGAGTTTTCCTATTCAAGATTATAAAAACAGTAGCAATGAAGTATATTTTAATGTTTTGAAAAAGTGGCTCTTTGAGTTGTCTATTTGGCAAAACATTGCGTTTTCAATCGTATCAATTTTTTTAGCGATTTATATGTTCTTTTCAAGTTATAAATCGGAGCTTTACTATAGTATAATTTCCTTTTTTATTATAACTACTATTTTTTTGTCAGGATTATCATGCAGTGAAGGAGATCGATTTAATGTAATTGTATTTCCTTTTACTTTAATTTTAATAGTAAAATTCTTTTCCGATAAATCAATTTTCTTTAGAAGAAATTATACGCTTCTCTGAACTACTTCAAAAACTTTACTGTCTTCACATTTTAAAGTCTTCGATGGATATTTCATCAATAAAGCATAATCGTGAGTAGCCATGATAACTGTTTTACCATTTGAATTAATTTTACGAAGTACTTCCATCACTTCAACGCTGGTTTGTGGATCTAAATTCCCAGTGGGTTCATCCGCTAAAATCAATTCAGGGTCATTCAACAAAGCTCTAGCAATCGCAACACGTTGTTGTTCTCCACCAGACAATTGATGAGGCATCTTGTCTGCAATTGATTTTAAATCGACTTTATCCAAAACTTCATCAATTTTTACTTGCATTTCCTCATTATTTGTCCAACCAGTAGCTTTTAAAACAAAAAGCATGTTTTCTTTCACACTACGATCAGGCAAGAGTTGAAAATCTTGAAAAACAATACCAATTTTTCTTCTCAAATAGGGAATTTTATCATCTTTCAATGCTGCTAAATCAAAATCTACAATGCTTGCTTGCCCTTCTGTTAAAGGCAAATCAGCATACAATGTTCTCATAAAACTACTTTTCCCTGATCCGGTTTTTCCAATGATGTAAATGAATTCACCATGATTTACTTCAAGATTAATGTTGGATAAAATAACTTTATTTCCATGGTAAATAGAAACGTCTCTTAAAAATAAAACGGGTTGTGACATAGTGATTTTGTTTATGGGGTAAAAGTAGTAAGTTAACGTTGGTATTCAAAATATATTTTCTTGGTATTTTATTCTACTGCTTGATTTTGTTAAAAAAGATGTTCATAATAAACACTTCTAGCGTTTCGTTATAGGTTTCAGAATGGAATACATTTGAACAACTAAACAAGCTACGATGATACAGAAAAAATTTTTGCTTTTATTTGGAATACTTTGCATTGGATTTGCTCCAATTTTAGCTCAAAAATCAGCAATATATACTCATGAACTAGAGGAGTATAATCGGGCTTTAGGATTGTATAAAGAATCACAATACCAGTCGGCTCAAATACTATTTGATAAAATTTTATCGGATAGTAAAGACAATGAATTGCATTCGGATTGCACGTATTATAGCGCCAACTGTGCGATACGTCTCAATCAATCGAATGCCGA
>CANHMG010000007.1 GCA_947461795.1 Flavobacteriaceae bacterium
CTTAAGGTGGTTATTGCGGCGGGGCTCACCTCTTCCCATCCCGAACAGAGAAGTTAAGCCCGCCTGCGCAGATGGTACTGCAATTTGTGGGAGAGTATGTCGTCGCCTTTTTTAGAGAACCCCAGCTTGAAAAAGCTGGGGTTTTTGTTTTTATTGGAGCGACGCTGTCGGCTAAAGCCTCAAGTCGTCGCCTTTTTAAGAAAAACCCGTTGTGAAAACAACGGGTTTTTTGTTTTTATCGGTACGACGTGTTCGCCTAGCGGCTCGGTTCGTCGCCTTTTTTAGAGAACCCCAACCTGTAAAGGTTGGGGTTTTTGTTTTTGTTCAAAATTTAACGTTCCTCGTTCAACATTCAAAATTTTAAAAAGTTGAATGTTGATTAACGAATATCGAACGTTGAAGTTTTACTACAGTCTACAGTAGAATAATTTATCCCTCGCAAAGACGCTAAGGTAAAACGCAAGGATCGCAGAGAAATAATAGAAATAAATTGTGTTGATTGCTATAATTTTTACTTTTATTAAAATATAAAATAAATTGCCATGATAAATTACTATTTCACCATAATCTCAATCTAAGTTTTAGTATTAACCTCCTGTTCTAACGAAGATACCAAAAAACAATACCAACTAGTTGCTCGACCAACTGTCTCTATAAAAAATAGCGAAGTACAGATAGGATTGCAAATTTGGATGACGAGAAACTTAAATGTAGGTCGCTAGAGAAATTGAGTCCCAATTCCTTAAGTTACGGAGGGGCTGTGAATATTTATTAGTATGCTTTTTTAAACAAGATTTCGTTAGTATAATTAATTACATAAAAAAAGCAAAAAGTTTTCTTTTTTATGATTTTTTTTTATTTTTAAAAAAAAGATAAGTTAAGAATATGAAAAATTATTACGCTTTGTTATTTTTAATTTGTACTACTAATATATTTCTTTTGTCTTGCTCAAAGGAAGAAAGTAATACAAATAAAAGTTTAGCCATGAAAGTCAGACAGCCAGTTACTGTTTCGCAAGTAAAGATTGGTAATCAAGTGTGGACTACTAAAAACCTGAATGTTACGGTTTATAGAAATGGTGATCTTATCCCGCAGGTGCAAGATGCTGCTCAATGGGTCAATCTGACTACAGGAGCTTGGTGCTATTATGGAATCTATGGTGGAACCTATGGAAAATTATATAATTGGTATGCAGTTAATGATCCAAGAGGATTGGCACCTGCGGGATATCACATACCAACAGATTCAGAATGGGAAATTCTAGTTTCATACTTAGGTGGACCCAATGTTGCGGGTGGACGCATGAAAACATTTACTAATTGGCTTTTCCCAAACTATGGGGCAACTAACGATTCTGGTTTTTCTGGGCTTCCAGGAGGTTCACGTAGTTATGAGAAGTTTGTTGGTTTAACTGCTTATGGTGCTTGGTGGACAGCTTCAGATTCAATAGGATACCCCTTGTATCGGAGTCTACATTACGATGGCGAATATGTAGGTCGAGGTTTTGTCTTTGATACCAAAGGATTTTCAGTTCGTTGTATTAAAAATTAATATGTCAAAATTTCCGTGAGGGATTGCTTCGCCAATTCGCTATCGCTCGTGTGCAGCGGAAATCGTTTGTTGCCTATTTTCGGCTACAAAGATTATCTCACAAAATACTTATTATAAAATGTGTTCGCTCGATTCGCTTCGCTCGTGTGTGGCAGATAGTCCGACGGCACGCCCCACTACTTAAAATCGACCGACAACGAATTGACACAATACCGCTGTCCCGTTTCCGTAGGTCCGTCATCGAAAACATGTCCAAGATGACTGCCACAGTTGGAACACAAGATTTCTACGCGTAACATGCCGTGCGTCGTGTCTTTGATATATTCTACCTTTCCGGGAATCGATTCATCGAACGACGGCCATCCGCAATGTGCGTTGAATTTAGAATCGCTTTCAAACAAGGCTTCCCCACAAGCACCACAACAATACGTCCCTTTTTCGAAATGAAGGTTGTATTGGCCAGAATGTGGAAACTCTGTTCCTTTTTGGCGTAGGATTTTGTAGCGCTCGAGACCCAATTGCGCTTTCCATTCTTCTTCGGTTTTTGTTGTGGGATATTTCATCTTTATAATTTTAAATTTAGATCTGCATGCTGGTCTAATTCTCATTCTTATTTTTCAACCACATAGAAACATAGTTAATATCAAAATCAGCAAGGCATTTCATTTTATCATAACAAAGCATAGCTATGTGAACCAATAATTGGTCTTTAAAATCTTTTTTTCTATGTTTCTATGTGGTTTGTTTTGAAAATTTTGAATTTTTATATTATTGCCCCCAACGGATTAGGTATTTTTTTTGCCGGGGATTTCAAAGAATTTTACGAATTATTTTAAGCGGATTATAAGCTATTTGGTTATTCACTAGTTTTAGAATAATCTATTAGATCATAGAAGTTACCCATCTATTTCACTGAATTTTGTTTTTCTAATTGAATAGTGAAATTAATGGTTTTTTCAATGACTTTCGCATCTCCTAAAATCTTACGGTGTCCTACGTTTTGGGTAATCATTAATTCTCCATTTTTTAGATTTTGATGAATGTGATGCGCACAACTCACCGGCACTTCATCATCATTTTCATCATGAATCACCAACACCGGAATCGATACCGATTTAGCAGCATAATGCGAAGAATAACTATCCATGGTTCGATTGGATTTTTTTTCAAAGTGAATGCGCAACAAGTCGCTGATTTTCGAATCGAGCTGTAGGTTTTGAACAAAGTCGTCGATGATGTCCTTCACGATATCACCACTTCCGATAATCGTTAACCGTTTAATTTTGAATCCTTCTTTAACAGTGTTCAACAAAGACATGCCACCTAAAGAATGCCCAACCGCGGCTTCAAACGGACCGAATTGCTTTTCGATTTCTAGGATTGATGCAATAAATTCAGGCATCAATGTAGTATTTCCTGGTGATTTTCCATGGGCAGGTGCATCGAAACTTACGATTTGAAAACCTAGTTTTTCAAATGCTTCGGCAAACTTTACGAGTTGTGTTCCGCGCCCAGACCAGCCGTGAACCAACAATATTTTCTTTAAACTGGTGCCAGAATGATATACGTTAATCCTCTTCTGTATCGATGGGATGAGTAATACTTCTTGTCGCGTCAACCGATCCATTTCTAATTCTCGTTTTGGAATCGGATGTTTAATAGGAGAAGTAAATAATCTGGCTGCAAATTGCACTACTAATTTTGTTGAAATAAACGACAAAAATTGACCAACCACAATGATAATTTTAGGAATTTTCAAACTTTGGGTGGGTTTTTTGGTTTTCTTTGTCATTTCAATAAATTTTAACGCAAGGTATTGTTTTCTTCAAAAAGTTGAAACTTATTTTGAAAACGAAAAAAGGCGTTAAACTAGTTGGCACTGAAAATCTGATATATTGATGAATATCGGTTACTGCAAGTGAATTGATTTCTTGTTGAAATATTTTTGTTAGAAAAAGCGGTGTATGAGTTGGACTATAAACTCAGTTCTCGTCCGCGATGGGAGGTCATTCCGTTGACAGGCATTGCGAGTATTATGGAGTTTACCGAGAATTAAAAATTACGAATTAGGAATTACGATGATTTTTAGGAGCTGGTTCCCGCTGTCCATTATATCTTTGCCGACGAACGCCGCCGCCAAAGGATGCCATTGCCATCGGGGCTAGTGGCATAGGTAGTTAATCCTATTCTCGAATGAAAACGTATATTGTCCTCCCGAGCGCAGTCGAGGGATTTTAGAATGGAAGCAGTACCCCTCGACTGCGCTCGGGGAGACAAAAAGTTGAATCGTAGCCGTTGTCCTCCCGAGCGCAGTCGAGGGATTTTTTAAATAAAATATACACGCCACATGAAATTCTATTATGTTTACATCCTAAGGTGCAAAGACAATTCATTATATACAGGCATAACTCATGATTTGGAAAGAAGAGTAAATGAACATAATGACGGAAAATTATCTAATGCATACACGTTCAAACGAAGACCGGTTACATTACAATTTTATCAAGAATTTACAGAACCAAATCAAGCAATATATTTTGAAAAAAAATTAAAACATTGGTCCAAAGAAAAAAAGGATGCGCTAATAAAAGGCAATTTCGATTTGATTCAAACATTAGCAGAATGCAGAAATGCAACACATTCAGATTATAAATAAGAAAACCCCTCGACTGCGCTCGGGGAGACAAAAAGCTTCATTACAGCACTTGTCTTACCGAGCGAAGTCGAGGTATAAAAAATAATTCAACCATGAGCAAAGTACAATCCCATTCTCTTTTCACTGATTTCGATATCAATTTATTCAAAGCCGGAAAACACTTCCGTCTCTACGAAAAACTAGGCGCACATCTGATAGAAGTGGATGGTGTCAAAGGCACTTATTTCGCTGTTTGGGCGCCATCGGCACGGTCGGTTTCTGTCGTTGGTGATTTCAATTTCTGGATTCAAGGCGAACATCAACTCAACGTTCGTTGGGATGGCTCCGGCATTTGGGAAGGTTTTGCTCCTGGTGTTGAAAAAGGATCCACCTACAAATACAAAATACAATCCAACAATGGCGGTATCATTACCGAAAAAGCCGATCCTTTTGCTTTATACTGTGAACATCCGCCACATACCGCTTCTGTCATTTGGGATCTCGATTACCAATGGAAAGACGACAAATGGATGAAGTCCCGAAAAGAAACCAATGGACTCGACAAACCGTATTCTGTTTATGAAGTGCATTTGGGTTCATGGAAAAGAAATGAGCAAGGAAAATTCTTAACCTATCTCGAACTCGCGGATCAATTGGTGAGTTACGTCAAAGAAACTGGTTTCACACACGTCGAGTTTATGCCCATCATGGAATATCCTTACGATCCGTCTTGGGGCTATCAATTAGTGGGATATTTTGCACCGACTTCCCGTTTTGGAAAGCCACAAGATTTTATGGTGTTAGTAGATAAATTGCACCAAGCCGGAATTGGAGTTATCCTAGATTGGGTTCCGTCACACTTCCCAGATGATGCACACGGATTGGGTTATTTCGACGGTTCCAATTTATACGAACATCCAGACAGAAGAAAAGGTTATCACCCAGATTGGAAAAGTTTGGTATTCAATTATGGTCGCAATGAAGTGCGGTCGTTTTTGATTAGCAATGCGCTTTTTTGGTTGCAACATTATCATGCAGATGGACTACGAGTAGATGCCGTTGCCTCGATGTTGTATTTGGATTATTCGAGAAAAGACAGCGAGTGGGAGCCAAACATGTTTGGCGGAAGAGAGAATTTAGACACGATTAGTTTCTTGAAAGATTTCAACGAAGCAGTCTATTCTAATTTTGAAGGTGTTCAAACGATTGCTGAAGAAAGTACTTCTTTTCCAATGGTTTCTCGACCAACATTTGCCGGCGGTTTGGGCTTTGGCATGAAATGGATGATGGGTTGGATGCACGATACGTTGCAGTATTTTCAAAAAGAGCCTGTCTATAGAAAATACCATCAAAACGATTTGACTTTCTCTGCAACGTATGCTTTTTCTGAAAACTTTATGTTGCCATTATCGCACGATGAAGTCGTATATGGAAAGAAATCCATCGCAGGAAGAATGCCTGGAGACGAATGGCAGAAATTCGCCAATTTACGTTTGTTATACGGCTATATGTTTACACATCCTGGAACTAAGCTCTTGTTTATGGGGTCTGAATTCGGGCAAAGTGCTGAGTGGAATTTCGAAGGTAGCCTTGATTGGTATTTACTACAATTTGGCTATCATGAAGGCATTAAAAAAGTAATTACAGATTTGAATGCTTTGTATAAATCGAAACCAGCATTGTATGAAAAACAATTCAGCCCAGAAGGTTTCGAATGGATCAATTATTCCGATCATCAAAATGCCGTGATGTCCTATATCCGCAAAGGAAATAACCCAAAAGAAGATTTGGTTGTTGTTTGTAATTTTACTCCAGTGGTACGGGAACATTATCGAATTGGTCTTCCTAAGAAAGGAAAACTGAATCAAATATTCAATTCCGATGAAACCCAATACGGAGGAAGCGGCATAACAAATCCTAAAACTGTAAAAATTGAACTCGAACCATGGAATGGCAGAGATTTTTCAGCAGTTTTGGTTTTACCTCCATTGTCAGTTATCGTATTTAAATTTTAAAATAACTCACAAAAAAAATAAAAGACACGGCGCATTGGTTGGGTAAAGAATTAAAAAAAGATTCTTAACTCAACCTAAATTCCGAAATCTGGATAATAGTCGTTATTGTCATGCGGTCTCCTCATTTCAATGACATGAAGTTCAGTATCTTCAAAAGCTGGATCTAATTCTGGTTTTTGAATAATTTGTCGATGTACAACTCTAAGGGTAGGAATCATTTTCATAATAATAAGGTTTAAGATTTTGGTAGGTCTAAAGTAATAAACCCGATTTTAAGTTGAACTATTTAATCGATAGGAAACCTGTATTTCAGTCAAAGTGACTGATTTCGATACTAATAAGCGGTTTTTTGATGTGAGAAATAGCTCAATATTTAATTTAATATTTTTTAAAATTGCAGGGAATGGTTTCTTTTTGACCATTCCAACAACGAAAACGTATGTTTTAAAAATAGTAAAATTCACTTCAATTCATTGACAATTTTTGTAAGTTTGAAGCCTATGTGACTTGCCAAATCAGTTACAATGAACCTAATAAAAAATTATGATTACAAATACAGACTTAGAATATAAAGGCGACTTATATCCATCGAATATTGTTGAATTTAAAAAAGATGTAGACAGTGTTTATTTCTATACCGATAACAGCGTTATTTTAAAAATCACAGTACTTCGCGATAGTTTAATTCGTTTTCGTTATACCACCAAAGGCTATTTTAGTAAAGATTTTTCGTATGCTATCGATAAGACACAATCGCATGGCTATAATTTCCTAGAAGTTACAGAAGAAAAAACCTGTTATAAAATAACCACAAGTAAAGTAGTTTGTTCAATCGACAAGATCGATTTGCGTGTAGCTATTTTTGATTTAGATAAAAATTGTATTCTAGAAGATGAACTTGGTTTCCATTGGGAAGAGAGTTATCATTATGGTGGGAATATTGTCAAAATGAGCAAAGCTTCTAAAGAAGGAGAATGCTTTTATGGAATGGGAGATAAAGCTTCTCATGCCAATCTCAAAGGGAAACGTGTAGAGAATTGGGCTACGGATCAATACGCTTTTAGTAAGGACCAAGAACCGTTATATAAAGTGGTTCCTTTTTATATTGGATTGCATCATAAACATGCTTATGGTGTTTTCTTCGACAATACGTTCAAGACAACTTTCGATTTTTGTCATGAAAAAAGAAACGTAACCAGTTTTTGGGCAGATGGTGGCGAAATGAATTACTACTTTGTTTACGGTCCACAAATGCAAGATGTGGTTACAACCTATACGCATTTAACTGGAAAACCTGAGTTGCCGCCACTTTGGGCTTTGGGATATCATCAATGTAAATGGAGTTATTATCCTGAAAGTAAAGTGAAAGAAGTCACGTCTAAATTCCGTGAATTGAAAATTCCTTGCGATGCGATTTATCTCGACATCGATTATATGGAAGGTTTTCGTTGTTTTACTTGGAATAAAGAATATTTTCCCGACCCGAAAAGAATGGTTGCCGAATTGGCCGATGATGGTTTCAAAACGGTTGTTATCATCGATCCTGGAATCAAAATCGATAAAGAATATTGGGTTTATAAAGAAGCTTTAGAGAAAGATTATTTCTGTAAAAGAGCCGATGGCCCTTATATGAAAGGTAAAGTTTGGCCGGGAGAATGTAACTTCCCAGATTATACTAATCCAGAAGTTCGCGAATGGTGGGCCGGACTGTTCAAAGAATTGATTTCAGATTATGGCGTAAAAGGTGTTTGGAACGATATGAACGAGCCTGCCGTAATGGAAGTTCCAGGTAAAACATTTCCCATGGATGTTCGTCATGATTATGATGGAAACCCTTGCAGTCATAGAAAAGCTCATAATATCTACGGAACACAAATGGCACGAGCAACCTATGAAGGTGTGAAGCAATTTGCGTATCCAAAACGTCCTTTTATTATCACACGTTCAGCATATTCCGGAGCACAACGATATACCTCTTCTTGGACCGGCGATAATGTGGCTTCATGGGAACATTTATGGATAGCCAATATTCAAATGCAGCGCATGTCAATATCTGGAATGGGATTTACTGGTTCGGATATCGGTGGATTTGCTGAGCAGCCTTCGGGTGAATTGTACGCGCGTTGGATTCAATTGGGTGTTTTTCATCCTTTCTGTAGAACACATTCTTCTGGCGATCACGGTGATCAAGAACCTTGGTCGTTCGATATAGATGTGATTAATATTACTAGAAAGTTTGTGGAACTGAGATATCAATTGTTGCCCTATTTGTATACCATGTTTTGGGAATATATCAACGATGGTATACCAATGTTGAAGCCATTATTTTATTTCGATCAGGAAGATAATCATACGCATTATCGTACGGATGAATTTATTTTTGGGAATCAAATTTTGGTTTGTCCAATTTTAGAACCCAATGCTCAAGGGCGAAGAATGTATATTCCAATTGGAAATTGGTATAACTACTGGACTGACGAATTGGTTTCTGGACGAAAAGAACTTTGGGTGAAAACCGATTACGATCAAATTCCAATTTTTGTAAAGGAAGGTGCTATTATTCCAAAATATCCAGTGCAACAGTATGTGGGTGAATTGGATTTTGAGGAAATTTCTTTGGATATTTATTTCAAACTTGGGAAAGAAAAATCCGTACTTTATGAAGATGCTCAAGATGGTTACGATTATAACAAAGGTCGCTTTAGTTTGGCAACATTTACATTAAGAGGTAAAGAAACCGATTTGATTATTCAACAACACAAAGAAGGAAAGTTCGAAACAAATTATACTAAATTTAAAATCAATTTACACGGATTACCATTTAAGATTAAGAAAATTGAAATTGATAATGAAACTATTCCTTTTGAAAATATAAATTTTGATGGAAAAAATACGTTAACTATTGATAAAGATTTTTCGGAACTTCATTTCATTGGAGCTTAATTTATCAGTAGATAGTAGCAATATACTTTATAGAGTTGTATTTTTGTACTTCTAAAATTTAGTATGATGAAAAAACATTTGATATTTATAGGAATCGTTAGTTTAATTCTTTCCTGTGCTACTAATCCGTTTACTGGTAAAAAAAATTTAAATTTTGTTTCCAATAGTGAATTATTCCCAACGGCATTTCAACAATACGGTGCGTTTTTGAAAGAAAACAAAGTGATTTCAGGAACATTAGATGCTAAAAGTGTAGAAACTGTTGGAATGAAGATTAAGAATGCTGCTGAACGATATCTAAAAGCTAATGGCAATCCACATTATCTGGATGACTATCAATGGGAATACAAATTAGTGGAAAGTAAAGACGTAAATGCATGGTGTATGCCAGGTGGTAAAATTGTAGTGTATTCTGGTATTTTACCTATAACCAAAGATGAAGCAGGTTTGGCAACAGTAATGGGACATGAAGTTTCTCATGCTTTAGCGAATCACGGTGCACAACGAATGAGTGCTGCTCAATTGCAACAATTAGGAGCCGTTGGAGTTGCTGTTGCTACTTCAGGTAAGACCGAACAAACACAGGCGATAATACAACAGGCTTATGGATTAGGATCTCAAGTAGGAGTGATGTTGCCTTTTAGTAGAAGCCACGAAAGCGAAGCGGATCAAATTGGACTCACTTTAATGGCTATAGCAGGTTACAATCCTGATCAAGCGGTTTTTTTCTGGGAACGTATGTCAGCCAAAGCTGGAGGACAAGCACCACCTGAATTTATGAGTACACACCCTTCAGATGCTACTCGAATTGCTAATATTAGAAAATTGATTCCTGAAGCTAAAGCAGAAGCTGCAAAATTTGGAGTAGTGTTTAAATAAAAGTGTAAAAAAAACCATCAACTAAGAATGGCTTTTTTTTTAATTTTATTTTTTGATTAGCTTTTGTATTTGGGTATGATTTCCTTGTCGAACCAAAATCATATAAACACCAGACGAAAGTTTTGTAATATCAATCGTATTTTGATTAGACACCTTCATTACTGAATTACCAATTATATTGAAGATTTCGCACTCGTAGTTTTCAGACATAATATTTGTGATGGTAATTGAATTTGTTGCAGGATTTGGTCCAATCGCAATATTTGTAAGTTGTTGTTCATAAATTGCTAAATTGCAATCAAGCTCATTTATTTTTTGCCAAATTTGATTGCAAAATATTGTTGGAACTGAACTTGTCGAACTCGGTGCTTCTCCCATTCTGATAAAGACTAAACCTGAACTTTGTGAAATACTGACTATTTGTCCATCTCTTCCCAATCCTGCAATCATATCTGATGGTGCATCCGCAGCATATGAACCAGGGAAAATCAGTTGAGTAGTTGGCAACATGTAATTTGGTTTTCCATTCAGCCACCATAAGTAACCATAAGATTTATTGAGATTTTGAGAGGTGTTGACCATTTCACTATAATAGTTTGGGTTAATGAGTTGATTGCCATTCCAAACGCCGTTTCCTTGAATTAATAAACCAAAACGCGCCATACTTCTGACAGTACTAAAATAAACATTGTTGTAATCAATGGTTGTCCAACCTCCGGTCATTCCCGTTGGGTTTTTAAGTTTTAGTTGTGTGTAGGTGTTTAGGTTTACCGTTGTTGCGCTTTGCAATACATCGTCAAGCAAAGTATAAGGTGCATTGTGATAAGCCCAGCGTGTACCTGCATCTGCCAAATAATCTAGGCAAATTGGGTCGGTACAATCATTTTCGATTACACCATCATCTAAACCTGATGTCATCGTCAATTGGTTTTTAATGGTAATGTTGTTTTCTTGTGGTAGTGTGCAGTTGGTCCAACCTGCGCCTAAGTAAATTGAAGTTCTATCATTGATATTCAAAAGGTTTTCTTCTTGCGCTTTTCCAACCAAAAAAGAGGTGATGGTTTTCCCTGCAGATGCCCAATACCATAAACCCTGATCCGTAAAAGTTCCGAAGTACTGTTCTAAAGCAATTTTCCCGTCTTTTAAAATGATAAACCCTTTGGTGTTTTCCTGTTCAAGAAAAGTATACAAATTGTTGATTCGTTCCGGACACCAACCTAATGTACTTGGATCAGTTGTTTCCCAAGTTGCGGAAGTACTAATTGGTGGATAATACAGAGGCTGAGCTTTTGTATTTATTGAGAATACAAACAAAATGAAGATATAAAGTAGTGCTAGTTTTTTCATCATTGTACGTTTTTAGTTTAGCTTAAGATGTTCTTAACCAGTTAAAGTTTAATATCCGCAGAAAATATAATATTTAATTCTAAAATAACACGGTTTAATCTTTTGTAAACAAATTTAAAATAAATTCGCTTTATCAATTCATAAAATCGTTGAACATGGCAAACTTACAAAAAGGAGAAAAGAAATTATTGAACGCCTGGGCTTTTTATGATTGGGCGAATTCGGTTTATCCTTTAGTAATCTCTTCAGCAATATTTCCGATATTTTATGAGGCGATTTTCACAGAACGCAATCATTATATTCATGTGTTTGGAACTGAAATCAAGAATTCGGCATTGATTAGTTTTGTTACTGCGGCTGCTTTTTTAGTGGTTGCCTTTATTTCTCCTTTGTTATCTGGGATTGCTGATTATGTTGGAAATAAGAAAAATTTCATGCGTTTCTTTTGTTATTTAGGAGCGATTTCATGTATCGCTTTATATTGGTTTAGTCTAGATTCAATATATAGTAGTCTACTTTTTTACTTTTTAGGGTTGATTGGATTTTGGGGAAGTTTGGTTTTTTATAATTCCTATTTGCCAGATATTGCTTTCCCTGAACAACAAGATAGTATTAGTGCAAAAGGATATTCTTTAGGTTATATAGGAAGCGTTATTTTATTGCTATTTAATTTAGCTATGGTAATGAAACCCCAACTGTTTCACATTACAGGAACCGAGGGAGAAGCGGCAATGAAAGCTATGCGTTATTCTTTTGTAACTGTTGGAATTTGGTGGATTGTTTTTAGTCAATATACGTATTTCTATTTACCGAAAGGAAATGCTAATTCGGATAGAAAAGTAACCAAAAATGTCCTGCTTAATGGATTTAAAGAATTGAAAAAAGTAGGGCATCTATTAAAAGAGAATTCTATTTTAAAAAAATATCTATCGGGATTCTTTGTGTATAGTATGGCGGTGCAAACAGTAATGTTGGTAGCTACTTATTTCGGTGCTCAAGAAATATCTTGGGAATCTAAAAGTCAAAGTACAATTGGTTTGATTGTTTGTATTTTATTAATTCAGCTAGTTGCTATTATCGGTGCTGTTTTTACTTCAAAAGCGTCAGCAAAATTCGGTAATATACCAACATTAATCGTAGTCAATTGTTTTTGGGTTGTACTTTGTGGTTTAGCCTATTTTATGACTTTGCCGATTCATTTCTATGTCATGGCTACATTAGTTGGATTGGTCATGGGCGGCATTCAAGCTTTATCACGTTCTACTTATTCTAAATTGTTACCAGAAACGGAAGACACTGCTTCCTTTTTTAGTTTCTTTGATGTAGCCGAAAAAATTGGAATTGTCATCGGAATGTGTGTGTATGGAATCATCGATCAAATTACGGGAAGCCCGAGGTTTGCCATCGTTTTCTTGGGAGTGTTTTTTATTATTGGAGTGGTGTTGCTTCGAAGAATACCAAAAGAAAAAAGCACTTTAAATCAATAAAACGCCTTTGTAAATTCACCTTCCTTTTTCATTTAAACTTTATAAATATCGCCTGAACCAGTCACTTTCGTGTCTTTTTTTATAGGATTTCCATAATATTCAATATCTCCAGAGCCAGTAACTCTTGCTTCAAGATTTTGAAATTCTGATTGAATAGACATTTCTTCCTCGACTTTATAGAGTACTCTATTTAATTCTTCCAAGTGAAAACTAATGTTATTCTTATAAAAATCGATGCTGTTGTTAATAATAATGCGTTTCAACCAAGCTCCAAATGCAACTTCTTGGCGGTAATCATTTAAATTTAAAAAAGCTTTTAAAAATCCTTCTTACATCACATCCTCAGCATAATGTTCATCTTTCACAATACGAAAGGCCACATTACACATCGCTTTTGAAGAACGATTGTATATCTCGAATTCAGCTTTTTTTAATTTTTTTACTTGCAAAGAGCAATTAAATCTTCAATATTTAGTGGTGAAAAACACAATTAGGATTTTATTAATTTATAGCAAAGACAAATTATTTTTTGATATGTTACAGTTTTAAAGAAATAATAGTATTTTTTTTAAATTGCATTCCTTGAAATAATTATATTTGAAAATTAATTAAAAAAACGCAATGAAATCAATTAAATTAATTTTTCTCCTAGCTATTTTCTCCATTTTTATTTTTAATTCATGCACAGGTGAAGACGAGCCTATTGACCCGTTATTACTAGAAGAAGTGCCGGCTCTTTGCAGTCAACCAGCCTTTTTTAGTGTGAGTTCTTTTATTAATGGAAATACTGTTCGAATTGATTGGGACAAAACTTCTGGGGTAGAATGGGAAATTCAATACGGAACCAACGGATTTGTCCTAGGAAATGGAACTATAGTAAATTTTAATACTACAAGTAGTCTTATTACGGGATTAACGTCTACAATTAATTATAGTTTTTACATACGTACTAAATGTGATACAAATGAATATAGCCAATGGATTGGACCAATTGCTCCTGGTTCAAGTGTAGATGTTTGCGAAAATCCTACCAATTTGACAGCGGTACGTTCGGCAACTGACGCAACTAAAATTACAGCAACATGGTTAGCTAATGGCGATGAAAATTCCTGGCAAGTGCAATATGGAACTTCTGGTTTTATTATTGGTAGCGGAACAATTGTAGCTACTGCTTCTAATACAAAAATAGTTTCTAATCTTTTAGAAAATGTGGCCTATGATTTTTATGTGCGTTCCAATTGTGATGCCAATCAAAATAGTGGATGGGTTGGACCAGTAACAGTCAATGCAGTAGGTGCTCTTGGATGCACTACCCCAACAAATTTAGCAGTAGTTCGCAATGCCACTTTATCTTCTCAAGTGAATGTTAGTTGGACTGCAGGTGGAACTGAAACTTCCTGGGAAATTCAATACGGTAATACAGGATTTGCTGTGGGAACAGGAACTTCAAGTGTTGCAACAACAAATCCTAAAATTATTTCAGGATTATTAGATACTTCCTATGATTTTTACATACGTGCGAAGTGTTCGGCTACACAAAATAGTAGTTGGTTTGGTCCAATAAATATTCCAACAACAGGTTCCTCAGGTGGGAATTATTACTTAAGAATGAAAGTTGATGGAGTTTTAAAAAACTTTCCACTTGATCAAACAGGTTCAAACCTTAATGCTTTAGATTTACAAATTTTATCAAATGATAGTGCTCTCATTAATTACTTTACTTTACAAATTGCCCAACTTCAGGCGCCTGGCGTATACGCTTTTGCTGATCCAGATGTAACTGCACTCTGTTCCTATATTGAAAATGATGTAATTTTTTCTTCTAGTTATGATGATTTTACAGATAGTCCAGGAAACATAACGATTATTGATCTAGATTTAATAAACAATAGAATCAAAGGAACTTTCAACTTTATTGGAAAAGACGACAGTACCCCGCCTCAAGCTAGAGTAATTACCGTGGGGGAATTCTATCTGCCTTTGCAATAATAATAGTATAATGAAATTTAAAATCCGTCGTGTGGCGGATTTTTTTGTTGCAAAAAGGTAATTTTTCTTGTCTCTAATTTATTTTTTTAAAGCATTAGATTAAAGAAATTTTAAATATGAATTTTATTTTAATACTTTATATTTCGTTAGAAGTAAAGGATTAAATATATTTGTTATCTCATTAGAAAAAAATATTCCTATTATGATTAAAAATAAAATCATTCTTTTCATAGCTATTATTACAATGTTTGGTTTTGTATCATGTGAAGATGAGCCTGTTGATCCAGATTTTTTAGTTGAAGTACCAAATCCTTGTAACGAACCTTCTTTATTTACAGTTAGTTCTTTTATCAATGGAAATACAGTAAGAATTGATTGGGACAAAGCTTCTGGAGATGCTTGGGAAGTACAATACGGAATAAATGGTTTTGTTTTAGGAACTGGAATTACAGTAAATTTCACGAATACAAGTAGCTTAATTAGCGGATTGACAGATACGATATCCTATCAATTTTACATACGTACCAAATGTGCCAATAGCAAATACAGTGCATGGGTTGGACCAGTTTCACCAGGCAGTAGTGTTACTTCTTGTGCACTTCCTACTAATGTCACAGCAGTTCGTTCTTTAACTGATACATCGATGGCAACCGTAGCTTGGACAGTCAATGGAGATGAAAATTCATGGCAAGTAGAATATGGGAATCATGGGTTTGTATTAGGTTCGGGAACTATTCTTGCTTCTTTGTCACCAACTAAAACCATATCCAATTTAATTGAAAATATAAGCTATGATTTTTATGTTCGATCGAATTGTACTTCCAATCAAAATAGTGATTGGGTTGGGCCTATCACTATTAATGCTTTTGGTGTCGTAAGCACGGATGCTTTCTCTGCTTTAATAGATGGAGTGGAGTTTTTCGAGACAGATATTAATATCAATCCAAATGCTCTTCACAATGGGCTTCCTTCAATTAATATTATTGCAACTAATGCCAATAATGATGTAATTGATATTAATGTAGAAAATGATGTTGTTGTCGGAACTGAATACTTCAATACGGATCCTCTAACAGATAAGTTTAAATTTATTTATTTTGAACCCATACCAATAGAATTTGAGACTGATACTGATGGATCGATTATTATTACAGAAAGAACCGCTACAAGAATAAAAGGAACGTTCTATTTTAATGCAATTGGACCTGCACCTACTTTTCTAATTCGAAATGTTACTGTAGGGACTTTTGATGTAGCGATTCCATAAATTAAAATCCAAAAGCTATTTTTATTCTATAATTCAATGAACTTAATTAAGCCTAAATGATTCAATTTAGGTTTTTTTATGGCATAAAAGTTGACTTTTTATAGAACCTAACGAATTATAGTGTAGTACATCGATTATATTGTATTTTATAATTAACTTCTACTACATTTGTTTATCCAAATAACAATTTAATGTCATTTTGACCTGCCAAATCTTATGTCACATCATAATATACTTTCCTTTGACACATTGTCACTGCAAGAATTCGATACCGAAGCAGATTTAATTCCACTTTTAACTCCAGAGGATGAAGAGGAAATGAATAACGAAGAATTGCCTGCTTCATTACCCATTTTGCCTTTACGAAATACCGTATTATTTCCCGGTGTTGTTATACCGATTTCTGCAGGAAGAGATAAATCAATTAAGTTGATTAATGATGCTAATGCAGGAAATAAAATAATCGGCGTTGTCTCTCAAAAGAATGAAGGCGATGAAGATCCAACCAAAAATGATATTCATAAAATTGGTACAGTGGCACGTATTTTAAGAGTTCTTAAAATGCCAGACGGAAATATTACTGTAATTCTACAAGGAAAAAAGCGTTTTGAAATAGATGCTGTTACTTCTGAGAAACCGTATATCAAAGCCTTAGTAAAAGAAGTTGAAGAAAAAAAACCCGGAAAACATGATACGGAGTTTTTAGCAATTTTAGAATCTATTAAAGAACTCGCCATTCAAATTATTAAGGAAAGTCCAAATATTCCTACGGAAGCAACCTTTGCTATAAAAAATATAGAAAGTCAATCTTTCTTGGTCAATTTTGTTTCTTCAAACATGAACTTAACCGTTAGTGAAAAACAAAATTTGTTAGCGATAAATGCTTTAAAAGAAAGAGCACTAGAAACACTACGTTTTATGAATGTAGAGTTGCAAAAATTGGAATTAAAAAACGACATCCAATCTAAAGTTCGTTTTGATTTAGACCAACAACAGAGAGAATATTTCTTGCATCAACAAATGAAAACCATTCAGGAAGAATTGGGTGGTGTTTCTCAAGAGGAAGAAATGGATGAATTTCGTCAAAAAGCGAAAACAAAAAAATGGGACGAATCTACTCAAAAACATTTTGAAAAAGAGTTGTCTAAAATGCAACGCATGAATCCACAAGCGCCAGATTTTGGGATTCAAAGAAATTATTTAGAATTATTTTTAGACTTACCATGGAATAATTTTTCTAAAGATAATTTCGATTTGAAACGCGCTCAAAAAATACTCGATAGAGATCATTTCGGATTGGAAGATGTAAAGAAAAGAATGATAGAACATTTAGCAGTTTTGAAATTGCGAAATGATATGAAATCACCAATTATTTGCCTTGCAGGGCCTCCAGGAGTTGGTAAAACTTCTATTGGTAAATCGGTTGCAGAAGCTTTAGGAAGAGAATACGTCCGCATTTCTTTAGGTGGATTACGTGATGAAGCAGAGATTCGAGGTCATCGAAAAACTTATATTGGTGCCATGCCTGGAAGAATTATTCAAAGTTTGAAAAAAGCAGGAACATCTAATCCTGTCTTTGTTTTGGATGAAATCGATAAGTTATCCAATAGTAATCAAGGGGATCCCTCCTCAGCTTTGTTAGAAGTTTTAGACCCTGAGCAGAATAATGCCTTTTATGATAATTTCCTAGAAATGGGTTTTGATTTGTCTAAAGTCATGTTTATTGCAACTTCAAATAATATGCAAGCCATTCAACCTGCTTTAAAAGATAGAATGGAAGTGATTAAAATGTCGGGTTATACCATTGAAGAGAAAGTTGAAATTGCTCGTCAACACTTATTCCCAAAACAATTGAAAGAACATGGTCTAACTTCAAAAGATTTAGTCATTGGCAAAAAACAATTGGAAAAAATTGTCGAAGGATACACTCGTGAATCTGGAGTCAGAGGTTTGGAAACAAAAATTGCACAAGTCATCCGAAACATTGCTAAATCAGTGGCAATGGAAGAAGTATATGATAAAAAATTAACCGACGAAGATGTTGTCAAAATTCTCGGAGTTCCAAGAATGGAAAGAGACAAATCAGAGAATAATGAGGTTGCAGGTGTGGTTACTGGTTTGGCATGGACAGCAGTTGGTGGTGATATTCTTTTTATTGAGTCCTTATTATCTCCAGGAAAAGGAACCATGACAATAACAGGAAATTTAGGGACTGTTATGAAAGAATCAGCAACAATTGCTTTAGAATATATCAAAGCTAATACTGCTTTATTAGGTTTAGATTCGGATATGATTTCTAAATACAATATTCACTTACACGTTCCCGAAGGTGCCACTCCAAAAGATGGTCCAAGTGCTGGAATTGCAATGTTAACGTCTTTGGTTTCTTTATTAACTCAAAAACGAGTTAAAAAAAGTATCGCCATGACAGGAGAAATCACGTTACGTGGAAAAGTATTGCCTGTTGGTGGAATAAAAGAAAAAATATTAGCTGCGAAAAGAGCTAATATTAAAGAAATCATCATGTGTTATGAAAATAAACAAGATATCGATGAAATCAAACCAGAATATATTGACGGCTTGACTTTTCATTATGTCAAGGAAATGAGCGAAGTTTTGAAGTTTGCACTGACAGATCAAAATGTAAAAAACGCTAAAAAATTATAATAAAAAAAAAACGGTTCATTTAATGAGCCGTTTTTTTATTAAAAATAATATCTTCGCATTTGCGTTATACTCTCAGAAATAGCGAAGATAAACATGATTCGAACTCTCCTTTTTGGTTCCCTTTTTTTATTTTGTACTGTACTATACGGTCAAGTAGGAGGTAAATCAGTATATCAATTTTTAAATTTAGTAACTTCACCTAGACAATCTGCACTGGGTGGAAAGACTTTGACGATTTATGACCAAGATGTCAATCAAGCGCATTTTAATCCTGCAACCATCAATCCAGAAATGGATAACCATATGTCCTTAAATTATGGAAATTACTTCGGGGAAGTTACCTACGGTACCGCATCTTATGCCTATACTTTTGATCGCCATGTACAGACTTTTCATTGGGGTGTCAATTACGTAAATTATGGAACATTTGATGGTTATGATGAAAATGGAACACCAACTACTAGTTTCACAGGAAGTGATATTGCCTTGTCGTTTGGCTATGCTTATAATGTTCCTTATACTGATTTGCATATAGGTGTCAATACCAAATTAATAAATTCAACTTTAGAAAGTTATTCTTCTTTTGGAGGTGCTATAGATTTAGGTGCACTCTATATTGATGAATACAATTCAATCAATTATGCATTTGTTGTTCGAAATATCGGGACACAATTTACAACTTATGCAGGTACTCAAGAAAATTTACCTCTTGAAGTAATAGCTGGTATTTCTCAAGAAATTGAAAATGTCCCGATCCGTTGGCATTTAACATTAGAAAATCTCCAACAATGGAATGTTACGTTTTCGAATCCAGCTCGTGCTCAAAATTCGATTGATGGATCCTCAACTCCTGAAAAAACTTCTTTTTTTAATAACGCCTTGCGACATGTTATTTTTGGAATCGAACTCTTTCCTCAAAAAGGATTTAATTTGCGATTGGGTTACAATTTCAGAAGAGCCGAAGAACTTAGATTGTTAGAACAACGAAATTTTTCCGGAATTTCAGTGGGATTAGGATTAAAAATGGGTCGCCTTAAATTTGATTATTCTTATTCTCGATATACTTTAGCCGCTAACACGAGTTTATTTGGATTGACAATAAATTTTAATGAACAGTAAGTTTAAGATAAAAGAACTTTGTGAATTACGCCTCTCGGGCATTTATATATGAAAAAAATCACCATTGCCATTGATGGCTATTCTTCTACTGGGAAAAGTACTCTAGCCAAGCAACTAGCCAAACACTTGGGATATGTTTATGTAGATACAGGTGCTATGTATCGTGCGGTGACTTATTTTGCTATGGAGCATGGTTATATCACTGCGGATTCTTTTGACAAGCAAACTTTGATTTTAGCTTTACCCGCTGTGCAATTAGAATTTCATTTTAATGCCGAATTGGGCTTTGCAGAAATGTTTCTTAATGGAGTAAATGTCGAAAATGAAATTCGCACGATTGAAGTCTCGAATTTCGTAAGTAAAATTGCTGAGGTTTCTGAAGTGCGTTCTAAATTGGTGGAGCAACAACAACAAATGGGTAAAGGCAACGGTATCGTAATGGATGGCCGCGATATAGGAACCGTTGTATTTCCTAATGCGGAACTCAAAATATTTATGACAGCAAGCGCTGAAACAAGAGCTCAAAGACGTTATGATGAATTGCAAAGTAAAGGACAAAACGTACCTTATGAAGATGTACTCAAAAACGTTCAAGAGCGAGATTATATTGATACGCATCGTGATGATTCCCCATTAATAATTGCAGATGATGCGATTGAAATTGACAATTCATACCTGAATCGTGAAGAACAATTTGAAGCGGTTTTGGACCTTGTTGATGAGTTAATGAAAACGATGTAAACTTTTGCTTTTCTCATTTTTAATGTTAGATTTACATTCTATTTACATTAAAAACCAACCCGAGGGCTGCCGAATTTTAGGAAGCGTTGCGGAATAAAACCAAAAATTTATGAGTATCAAGTTCAAATTGACAGTAATGAGTTTTCTCCAATTCTTTGTTTGGGGAGCATGGTTAATCACAGTAGCCAATTATTGGTTCGGTACGAAACAATGGAGTGGCGCCGAATTCGGAGCCATTTTTTCAACCTTAGGGTTGTCTTCGATTATTATGCCGGCTCTCACTGGGATCATTGCCGATAAATGGATGAATGCTGAGAAACTCTACGGAATCCTTCATATTCTTAGCGGAATAGCTTTGTTGTATATCCCACAAGTGGATAATCCTACCACTTTTTATTACGTAATTTTTGCAGCCATGATTTGCTATATGCCGACCATTTCTTTGTCGAATTCAGTGGCGTATACGATTCTGAAAAACAACCAATTCGATGTCGTAAAAGTGTTTCCGCCAATACGAGTTTGGGGAACCGTTGGTTTTATTGTCGCGATGTGGATTACGAATTTATCTGGGAACAAGGCATCCGCTAACATGTTCTACTTCTCAGCGATAGCTGCGTTTGTTTTAGGAATTTACTCTTTCACATTACCTAAATGTCCACCACAGAAATTAATTTCTGACGAGGCTTCTTTGACAGAAAAGCTAGGATTAACGGCTTTCAAACTTTTTGGAACTTATAAAATGGCCTTGTTCTTTTTGTTCTCGATGTTTTTAGGAGCAGCATTGCAATTGACCAATATGTACGGTGATGTGTATTTGTCTGAATTTGCTAATATGCCTGAATATGCAGATTCGTTTGTAGTCAAATATTCAACGATTATCATGTCGATTTCGCAAATTTCGGAGACCTTATTTATTTTGGCGATACCGTTTTTTTTGAAACGATTTGGAATTAAACAAGTGATGCTCATTTCGATGTTTGCGTGGGTATTGCGTTTCGGTTTATTTGCCTACGGAAACCCTGTGGATGGTTTGTGGATGATTATCATGTCGTGTATTGTTTACGGAATGGCATTCGATTTCTTTAATATTTCAGGTTCACTTTTCGTAGAAACTACCACCGATTCTAAAATACGTTCCTCAGCACAAGGTTTGTTTATGATGATGTCAAACGGATTCGGAGCCTTCTTCGGCGGTTTGCTCAGTGGAATGATTATCGATACCTATTTTACGCATGACGGGCAACGCGATTGGCACAATATCTGGCTGACTTTTGCAGGTTATGCGCTTGTCATAGCGCTTGCATTTGCGGTGTTGTTTAAACACAAGCATGATCCGAAAGCGGTGGAAAATGTGAATCATTAGGAACTAGTAAAAATAAAAGCCCAATACGTGATGGTGTCGGGTTTTTTTTAGCCCCGATAGTAGCGGTTATCCTTTTGCGACGGCGTTCGGCGCAAAAGATTAGAGCGTATAGCGGGAATTGCTCCTAATCCAAGAAAATCTTGCTTCTTTTCTCTTAAATTTCTCACCGTAAAAGTTTGCATTTCAAAAAAATAGCCTTACTTTTGCCCACCTTTTGGCGGAGAAGCATTTCCATTAGGGATCAACAAATTATAACCAACAACTTCTGTTTTTTTATCCGCGACACGAAATTCAAAGAGAACAGAATACAAATTTTTAAGCATGTCTGAATTATTAAAATCACAAGCAGAATTTTTAGAGAATTTTAACTGGCACAATTTCCAAGAAGGTATTGACGCGGTTGACGAAAGTAACTTACAAGAATTTGAAGAATTAGTATCGAAAACTTTTATCGACACTGATCAAGAAGAAGTAGTAGTAGGTGTTGTTGTTCGTATTACGGACCGTGACGTTATCGTTGACATCAATGCAAAATCAGAAGGTGTTATTTCTTTGAATGAATTCCGCTACAATCCAAGTCTTAAAGTTGGAGACAAAGTAGAAGTATTGATTGATGTTCGTGAGGACAAAACAGGTCAATTGGTATTATCTCACAGAAAAGCAAGAACAATTAAATCATGGGATCGCGTTATCTCTGCTAATGAAACGGGTGAAATCGTGAACGGTTTCGTGAAATGCAGAACTAAAGGTGGTATGATCGTAGACGTTTTCGGAATCGAGGCGTTCTTACCAGGTTCACAAATTGATGTGAAACCAATCCGTGATTACGATGTATACGTAAACAAAATGATGGAATTCAAAGTGGTGAAAATCAACCACGAATTCAAAAACGTTGTAGTATCTCACAAAGCGCTTATCGAAGCAGATATTGAAGTACAGAAAAAAGAAATCATCGGTCAATTACAAAAAGGACAAGTATTAGAAGGTGTGGTGAAAAACATTACTTCTTATGGTGTGTTCATTGACTTAGGTGGTGTTGACGGATTAATTCACATTACCGATTTATCTTGGAGTAGAATCAATCACCCAAGTGAAGTATTGGAATTAGACCAAAAATTAAACGTGGTTATTCTTGATTTCGATGACGAGAAAACAAGAATCCAATTAGGATTGAAACAATTGAACGCTCACCCTTGGGATGCTTTGGATGCTAAATTAGCAGTAGGAGATAAAGTGAAAGGTAAAGTAGTAGTAATCGCTGATTACGGTGCATTTATCGAAGTAGCTGAAGGTGTTGAAGGTTTGATTCACGTTTCAGAAATGTCATGGTCTACGCACTTGCGTTCGGCTCAAGATTTCGTAAAAGTAGGTGATGTAGTTGAAGCGGTTATCTTGACTTTAGACAGAGACGATCGTAAGATGTCTTTAGGTATCAAACAATTGTCACAAGATCCATGGACAGAAATTACAGCGAAATATCCTGTAGGTTCTAAACATACTGGTATCGTTCGTAACTTCACTAACTTCGGAATCTTTGTAGAATTGGAAGAAGGGATTGACGGATTGATTTACATCTCTGACCTATCATGGACTAAGAAAATCAAACACCCATCTGAATTCGTAAACGTTGGTGAAAAACTAGACGTTGTTGTTTTAGAATTGGATGTTGAAGGCCGTAAATTGTCATTAGGTCACAAACAAACGACTGCTAATCCTTGGGATCAGTATGAGGATTCTTTCGCAGTAGGAACGGTTCATACCGGAACTATTTCTGAAATCGTTGACAAAGGAGCTACTGTAGAATTTGGTGATGATATCGTAGCTTTCATTCCTACACGTCACTTAGAAAAAGAAGACGGTAAGAAATTGAAAAAAGGCGAAGAAGCTGAATTCAAAGTAATCGAGTTCAACAAAGAATTCAAAAGAGTTGTAGCTTCTCACACGGCTATCTTCCGTGAAGAAGAAGAGAAAAATGTGAAAGCAGTAACTGAAACTGTAGCGAGTGCAACCAATGCACCTGCTGCAACGTTAGGAGATAACAATGACATTCTTGCTGGTTTGAAAGCAAAAATGGAAAAAAGCGAGAAAAAGAAATAATTTTTCTGCTGCAGATATGAAAGCCTCGAAGTGATTCGGGGCTTTTTTTGTTTATAAAGTTTCGAATTCTAAATGAAACCCATCGAATTCTAATTGGCAAAGAAATAAATTAATTTATAGTACTTATATTTGAATCACTAAACTTGAAAATAGTCTAATTTTTAAATTGCTTCCTTATGAAAAAGATATTTGCAACATTGTCAGTTTTGGTTTCTTTTACTTTATTCAGCCAGATTATTAATTTTCCGGATCCGAATCTCAAAACGAAATTGCTTACTGCAAGTCCTACGAACACAAGGGCGAAAAATCTTTCGGGCTCCTTTTTCAAAATTGATGCTAATAATGACGGAGAAATTCAGGTGTCTGAAGCAACACAAGTCAGTTATATTGATGTAGACTGCACGCAAAGTACTTGTCAACCAGGAACAAAAATAACAAACTTACAAGGGATATCATCATTTGTGAACCTTGAATTCCTGAATTGCGGTTGGAATTCACTCACTACAACTAATATACTTTCCAATACTTCCTTATTGCCAAACCTTAAAACACTTAAGTGCTATTGCAATAACCTTTCAGGAGTAATGAATGTTTCAACGTTTACGAGTCTTGAATCCCTGGATTTCAGCGGTAATTACTATATAACCGATGTTAATGTTTCTGGTTTGCTCAATTTGAAAGAACTTAATTGCGGTCAAAACAATATCAGTCAGCTTAATCTTAGCAATACTCCAAATCTTGAATATTTGAAATGCTACATTAATCAACTAACGACATTAGATGTATCAGCTTTAACAAACCTAAAAGAACTTGAATTTTACAGTAATACGATCTCATCAATTAATCTAAATGGTTTGACTAATCTCGAAAAATTGAGCTGCAGATACAATCAACTAAGTAGTCTTGACCTAAGCGGACATGCTAGCTTTCGATATCTGGATTGCCAATACAATGCGATTAATACTATCAATATTCAAGGTTCTCCAAATATCTTGTACTTACAATGTGACAACAATCAAATTAGTAATTTAGATGTTTCCGAATGCACACTTTTGACGTATCTAAAATGTGATAATAATTTGATTGCCAACTTAAATATTACTACACATGATTTAGATGGTATAGAAGTTCATAACAACCAACTTACGACTTTAGACATTGCAGGAAATCCTAATATCATGACCATGAACTGCAGGAATAACCAGTTGGTTTCCATTTTTGCTAAGGGTTCTATTTTTACCGACGTTGATATGGGCGATTTTTTTAGTAGTTGGTACTTTAATGGAAATCCAGGACTTCAATACTTTTGTTGCGATGATTCGAGGGAAGCGCAGGTTAGAGCTAGAGTTGTTTCTTATGGTTATGCAGATTGTGTTGTGAATTCTTATTGTTCCTTTGTTCCCGGCGGTGAATATTATACCCTACAAGGAAACCATAAATTCGATGGTGATAACAACGGATGTGATGCTTCAGATGCTTTGCTTCCTTATTTAAAGTATAATATAACCGGGGGTTCAGCTACTGCTACCATCGTATCTAATGCGTCGGGGAATTACTTTATTCCGGTTCAAGCTGGCTTATATACTTTAACACCAATAATTCAAAATCCAGCTTTTTTTACGATTTCTCCAAATGCAGTTAATGTTAATTTTCCAACTCAAGTTAGCCCAGTAATCCAAAATTTTTGCATTGCGGCATCGGGTATTCATCCAGATTTAGAAATTGTTTTACTGCCACGAATTGCACGACCAGGCTTTAACGTAACGTACTCAATCATCTACAAAAACAAAGGAACCCAAACACAATCTGGTGCTATTAGTCTAACATTTAATGATGCTGTTTTAGATTTTGTTACTTCTAACCCAGCAGTTACTTCACAAGTTATAGATAATCTTACTTGGAACTTCACCAATCTGCAACCTTTTGAATCGAGAGCAATTGTAGTGACTTTGAATGTAAATTCTCCTTCAGAAGTGCCGCCGATAAGTGCTGGCGATATTTTAAGTTTCACTACGTCAATAAACAGTTCATTGATAGACGAAATGCCAAATGATAACACTTTTGTACTTAATCAAACCGTTGTCAATTCCTTCGATCCCAACGACAAAACCTGTCTCGAAGGCAACACCATCACGCCCGAAATGGTCGGTAAAGAAGTGCATTATCTGATTCGTTTTGAAAATACCGGAACTGGTAACGCTGAAAATATCGTTGTTAGAGATTTGATTGACACCACAAAATTCGATATCAATTCATTAATTCCTATTGATGGCAGTCATCCTTTTGTCACCAAAATTTCCAACACCAACAAAGTCGAGTTTATTTTTGAAAACATCAACTTGCCTTTTGATGATGCGAACAACGATGGTTATGTTGCTTTTAAAATCAAAACCAAACCCAACTTAGTTCTTGGCAATACTTTCAGCAATACGGCAAGTATTTATTTTGATTATAACTTTCCCATTGTTACGAATACAGCGACTACAACAGTGGCACTTTTAGCAAAATCCGATTTTGTGTTTGAGAATTATTTCAGCATTTATCCGAATCCAGCGAATGATGTTTTAAATATTAATACGAAGCAAGCCATAGAAGTAACTTCTATCAATATCTACAATGCGTTAGGGCAAGTTGTTTTGGTGATACCCAACGCGCAACAAACTATGTCGGTAGATGTTTCGAGTTTGAAAACGGGGAATTATTTCTTGAAAATCAATTCTAATAGAGGAAGTTCGAGTGTGAAGTTTTTGAAGATGTAATTGGAAAACATGCAAAATAAAGCCGCAGATTCACAGATTTTTTAAATTAATCTGCGAATCTGCGGTTGTTTTTTTAAGACTTAGCAACCTTCGCGGTAAAAACCCTAAATCCCCAAATAATTACTCGGACTAATCGCCAACAATTCCTTCTTGATCGCTTTCGAAACGTCTAAAGTTTCAATAAAGTCGTGAATCGCTTTTTTGTCGATGGTGGTGTTGGTTCGCGTCAAACCCTTCAACGCTTCATACGGATTCGGATAACCTTCACGACGTAAAATCGTTTGAATGGCTTCGGCAACTACCGCCCAGTTTTTGTCTAAATCTTCCGCAATTTTAGATTTGTTTAATAGTAGTTTGTCTAATCCTTTCAAGGTCGATTCAAACGCAATCAACGTATGTCCGAACGGCACGCCAATGTTTCTCAAAACCGTACTATCCGTCAAATCACGTTGCAATCGAGACAGTGGCAATTTCGCAGCAAGATGTTCGAAAATCGCATTGGCGATTCCTAAGTTTCCTTCTGAATTTTCAAAGTCGATGGGATTGACTTTATGTGGCATCGCCGATGAACCAATCTCTCCAGCTTTGATTTTTTGTTTGAAATAATCCATCGACACATACGTCCAAATGTCACGATCTAAATCGATGATGATGGTGTTAATTCGCTTTAACGCATCGAAAAAAGCCGCAAAATGATCGTAATGTTCTATTTGTGTCGTAGGAAAAGAATGATGCAAACCCAACGTGCTTTCTACGAAATCGTTTCCGAATTTTCGCCAATCCACTTCTGGATACGCCACATGATGTGCGTTGTAATTCCCAGTAGCACCACCAAATTTAGCTGCAAATGGCACGTTGAATAACAAACGCATTTGTTCTTCCAAACGTTCTACAAAAACGGCAATTTCTTTCCCCAATCGAGTAGGAGAAGCAGGTTGCCCGTGGGTTCGAGCCAATAGAGGAATGTCGCTCCATTCGTCACTCAAATCCTTCAATTTGCTTACCAAAGCAATCAACGATTTTAAATAGACCTCCTGAAATGCCTCTTTGGTCGATAATGGAATCGCAGTGTTATTAATATCTTGAGAAGTTAGTCCAAAATGAATGAATTCTTTATACGCTTCTAATCCCAACGCATCAAATTTGTTTTTGATGAAATACTCCACTGCTTTTACATCGTGGTTGGTAACTTTTTCGGTTTCTTTAATTACTTGTGCGTCCTCACTAGTGAAATTCAAATACAAATTTCGCAACAATTCAAAAGCACCCACATGAATTCCTTTGAGTTGAGGCAACGGCAATTCACATAGCGCGATGAAGTATTCAATTTCCACCAAAACACGGTATTTAATTAAGGCTTCTTCTGAAAAATATTTAGAAAGAGATTCAGTTTTATTACGGTATCTACCATCAATAGGTGATACGGCGTTGAGTTCGTGTAGCGGATTCATTGTAGTCGTTGTGTTGTTTTTGAAAGCCCAAAGATAAAGAGAATTATCGGGAAATGAATTTTAGATTTTCAATTTTTAAGGAGCTGATTGCTTCGTCTGTTCGCTCTTTAGGAGCACGGGTCCCGCTATCCGCTATATCTTTTGCTGGCTAAAGAAGCCAGCAAAAGGATGCCGCTGTTATCGGGGCTAGAGAAACAAACAACCCTCAACTCATACCAACTTCCCCAACTCTTTCGCTACGATTTCCATTCCCTTAGAACCTGTAGTTGCAATCACTTTAAGATTTGCTAGGTTGGGAATCGTCGTTGGATTAGGATCGATATAATAGATTGGAATATTTTCCTTGACATAATGCATCAGCCCAGCGGCTGGATAAACTTGAAGTGAGGTTCCAATGATAATTAGAATGTCTGCCTTTTGAACCAATTCTACGGCTTCGTCGAGTGCAGGAACCGCTTCGCCAAACCACACAATATGAGGTCGTAATTGATGACCGTGGCTATCTTTGTCGCCCCATAGCAAATCATGTTCCCAGTGCAGAATGTCATTTTCATTGTTGTCGCTACGGACTTTAAAAAGTTCACCATGCAAATGCAATACGCTGCTACTTCCAGCTTGTTCGTGAAGGTTATCGACGTTTTGAGTGATGATTTGTACCTCGAAATGGTTTTCTAAATCGGCAAGAATTTGATGTCCAAGATTGGGTTTTACTTCATGCAACTGACGTCGACGTTGATTGTAAAAATCGAGAACTAGTTCAGGGTTTTTTCTCCATCCTTCAGGCGTGGCAACATCCAATACGTTGTGACCTTCCCACAATCCGTCGCTATCGCGAAACGTTTTGATTCCACTTTCTGCGGAGATACCGGCGCCTGATAGGATAACGAGTTTCTTTTTCATGAGATAAAGATAGGAATTTTAGACACGCTTCGCTTTGGATTATTAGACGCGGCTGCTCCTTTCAGAACATTCAATGATAAAGGTTACGACTATAGTTCAGGGTTCAAATCTAAAAGCCCTTAGGGCTAGTCTATAGCGAAGCGTGTCCAAAGCGAAGCTTTTCTAGCAGGCGCAGCGGTATCCAAAAAAAAACTATTTTTACCAAAATTAATTCTCCTATGATTGACTTGGAATATTTAAATTATCTCGAGGGAATTTTAACGGATAATAGAAAAGAAAGATTTCTAAACGTATTGGCAACAAGAACCAATCATTTTACGGTGGCTATTGAAGATGTTTTTCAACTGCACAATACGAGTGCGGTCATGCGAAGTTGTGAGGTTTTTGGTATTCAACAATTGAATGTTGTAGAGGAGAAATTTGGAAAAAGCATCGACAAAGAAATTGCCATGGGTGCTCAGAAATGGGTAGACGTGAATCGCTTTGAAAGTATATCGGCCTGTATTGATAATCTAAAGTCAAAAGGCTATCAGATTATAGCCACAACGCCTCACGAAAAGGATTGTTTGTTAGATGATTTTGATATTTCGAAACCGTCAGCCTTATTTTTTGGAACAGAACGCGATGGACTGTCTCAAGAAGTGCTTGAACAAGCGGATGGATTTTTAAAAATACCGATGGTTGGTTTTACGGAGAGTTTGAATATATCGGTTTCGGCGGCTATTATTATTCAGAATTTAATGAGCAGATTGCATAAATCGGATATTGTATGGCAATTGAGCGACCATGAAATTTTAGAAAAAAGATTGGATTGGGCTCGAAAAACTATCAAAGACATTAAGCGTATTGAGGCGCGGTATTTTGAAGAGAAAGCTGCTAAGTAACTAAGGTTCTGAGTTGCTGAGTTCGTTCAGCGTATGCGGAAACCCTAGCCCCGATTGCAGCGGTTATCCTTTTGTGCTGCAGATATGCCCCTCGACTGCGCTCGGGGTGACAAGCACAAAAGATAATAGCGTAAAGCGGGAAATAGCTCTTAAAAAAACTTAGCAACTCAGCGACATAGTAACTCAGTAACTATTTTTTCTTCAAAATTTTATAATCTTCATAACAACCACTGATGGCGTCCATGATTTGAAGGTCGTTGGCGGTTTTGATGAAGGATTCTGAATAATTGCAATGGTCTAGAATTTCAGCAATTTCCTTTTTGTCGATACCTAAAAGTACGGCAAGAGTTTCTCGGTCGAATTTGGATTCGAGCAAATTTCGAACGGTTTCATCTTTTTTAATTTGTTTCAACCTTTTCAATTCTTTGCCTTTCTTGCCGAAAAAATTATACAATTTATCGGCGGGATTAAACATAGAACCTAGTATGTTTCCAAAGGCATTAGGAGCATATTCGCCAGCTTCATACCCTTGAGGAAGCCCAGAAATACTGTATCTATAATTGTTTGGAGAGGGAATTAATTTCGAATCGACTTCTAAATAACCCGTCAAATAATAAGGTTGAATAATGATTTCTTCTAAGGCGATTGCCTTTTCCGTCATTTGAATTTTGGTAGTTTTATTTTTTACCCAATCGTTGGTAACTTTAATTTTTAAGGTTTGGAATCCGATATAGGAAAGTAATAAAGTATCGCTAACACTGACATTAATTTCAAAAAAACCTTTTTCATCTGAAACTGCGCCTGTCACTTTGTTTAAGTTGATGATGTTTACATTAGCAACTGGCAGATTGAAATTATCATTGGTAATAGTTCCTGTAACTTTTGAAACTTCTTCTTTATTTTGAGAAAAAGAAATTTGGGAGAGCAATAAAAAGAAGAAGACTACAAGATATCTCATATGGGATTTTAAAAGTTTAAAAGTAATAAAACGCCCTAAGATATTTTGTAGTCTTCCTTATTATTATAAGAAAATTAACAAAAAAGTTTAGCTTTTTCTTGGTCTTCTTTCTCTTGGAGTATCCGAAGAACCTTCGGAACGTCTTGGAGCTCTTTCTGAAAATCCTTCTGGTCTAGGAGCATCTGATCTTCTTGGAGCACGATCGGAAGAAAAACCACCTTCACGTCTAGGTGCAGATGAACCTCTTGATTCGCTTCTTCCTCCAAAACCACCTTCACGAGACGCTCTGTCTGAAGAACCACCTTCTTTTCTAGGGCCAAAACCACCGCTTCTAGGAGCTGAGCTTCTGTCGCTTCTGAATCCGCCACCTGAATTTCTATCGCCGCCGAAACTTCTTCCACCGCCAGAATTTCTATCTCCGCCGAAACTTCTTCCGCCACCAGAACTTCTTCCGTTATGGTCACGTCTTCCACCACCGTCATTTTTAGAAATCTCCACATTGATACGTCTTCCTTCTAAAGTAACATTGTTTAATGTGTCCATTACTTTATCCGTAAATTCTGGGTCCGTATTAAAGAAAGAAAATCCTTCTTTGACATCTACTTTATAAACATCATCACGACCTAAATCTAAGGTTTCTTTTAGATAATCTTTCAAAGTCATCCAATCGAAATTGTCTCTAGATCCGATGTTGACGAAATAACGCACGGCACCACCATTATTATTTTCTCTTGGTTCACGATCGTCTCTTTCGCGACGGTCGTTTCCAGAAGATTGAGAAGACAAATCACGTGTCTTTTTATAGTAATTGATAAAACGATTGAATTCAACCGATACCATTTTCTTAATCAATTCTTCTTTAGACAATCCTTCTAAAACGTTATTAATTGCTGGAAGATAGTTGTCAATTTCGTGATCTACATCCGTGTCTTTAATCTTATTGGCTAAGTGCAATAATTGAATTTCGCAGATTTCAATTCCAGATGGAATTGTTTTCTCTTCAAATTTTTGTTTGATGATTCTTTCGATAGAAGAAATCTTACGTATTTCACTTTTAGTCACAATCACGATAGAAGTTCCTAATTTACCCGCACGACCAGTTCTTCCAGAACGGTGGTTGTAGGTTTCTATTTCGTCTGGCAATTGATAGTTTACTACGTGTGTAATGTTGTCAACGTCAATTCCACGTGCAGCAACATCAGTTGCAACAAGCATTTGAATTTGTCTACCTCTAAAAGATTTCATGACAGAATCACGTTGTGCTTGAGATAAATCTCCATGCAAAGCTGCTGCGTTATAACCATCTTCGATTAATTTTTCGGCTACTTGTTGTGTATCTCTTTTGGTTCTACAAAACACCACAGAAAAAATATCTGGATTTGCATCGGCTAAACGTTTTAGCGCTTCGTAACGATCTCTAGCATTTACCAAATAAAATTCGTGAGAAACAGTAGCAGAACCTGAGTTCTTAGTTCCAACCGTAATTTCGATTGGATCGTGCATGAATTGTTTAGCGATACGCGAAACTTCTTGCGGCATTGTGGCTGAAAACAACCATGTGCTTTTTTCGTCTGGAGTTGTGGAAAGGATGTTTACGATGTCTTCGTAGAAACCCATGTTCAACATTTCATCCGCTTCATCCAATACGCAATAGTTAATCTGAGTAATATTGACCAAACCTCTATTGATCATGTCTTGCATTCTACCAGGAGTAGCTACAATAATTTGAGCACCTCTTTTGATGTCTCTGGCTTGATCGGTAATACTTGCGCCACCGTATACGGCAACTACATTAATTCCTTTTTCGTATTTCGAGTAATTTTTTATCTCGTTGGTAATTTGTAAGCAAAGCTCACGGGTCGGGGATAAAATTAACGCTTGTGTATTTCTATTGTCAGCATCAATTTTTTGGATAAGCGGAAAACCAAATGCAGCGGTTTTCCCAGTTCCTGTTTGGGCTAACGCTACTAAGTCTGTGTCTTGTTCCAATAGCATTGGAATCGCTTTCTCTTGTACTTCGGTCGGATTCTCAAATCCTAGATCGATAATCGCACGTTGTAGCGATTCACTCAATCCTAATTGTTCAAATTTGTTCATTATTTATTTTTAAATTCGGTGCAAAAGTAAGGCGAATAAATGGAATAATCTAATGGAAAAATGAGATTTAGTATTTTATTAATTATTGAAAATCAATGAGATAAGATTATTATTTTGAATTCTGAATTTTGAATTTTGAATTTGGGGTTCACTATGAAGTACTTGGAATTGATTTTTGATTTGAAATCAATGTTCATAACTCAAAAAATCAAGGAGTTGTTTCGTTGCTTTTCCGCGATGGCTAATTTGCCCTTTTTGTTCGAGTGATAATTGTGCAAAGGTTTCTGAAAATCCATCAGGTTGAAAAATGGGATCGTAGCCAAAACCTTGATTTCCAATTTTTTCTAATACGATTTTGCCATTAGCGATTCCAGTAAAAAGATGTTTCTTTCCGTTGAGGTTTAATGCAATTACGGTTTTGAATTGGGCATTTCTGTTGGATTGATTTTCCAGATTTTTCAGAAGTTTATCCATGTTGTCATTAGCGTTGCGTTGTTCGCCTGCATAGTGCGCCGAATCTACGCCCGGCTCGCTATGTAAAGCTTCTACTTCTAAGCCAGTATCGTCTGCAAAACAATTATAGCCATATTTTTCGGTGACGTAATTGGCCTTTTGAATGGCATTGCCTTCTATTGTTTCGGATGTTTCTGGGATTTCTTCCAAACAACCAATACTTTCTAGACTCATGATTTGAATTGAAGGCGGTAGCATCGATTGTACTTCTTTTATTTTATTAAGATTGTTGGTTGCGAAGACGATTTTAATTTCCATATGAATTGGAATTAGTTAGTAGATACAATAAAAAAAGGTGCTTGGTTAAGAAGCACCTTTTAGAAATTATTTAGTAAAGTATTATTTCACGATTAATTTTCTTGTTACACCAATACTAGTTTTGATGAAATAGATTCCAGAGTGGAACGATTTTGTGTCTAAACTGTTAGTGTTTTTCGCTGTTAAAATCAATTTGCCTAAAGTATCGAATACTTCAATATCAAGCGTTTGATTGAAAGTTACGACTTCTTTGTTGGAAGGATTTGGAGACACTTTAAAATCATTTGAATTGGCTTCAAATTGAGAAACGCCTAACGTAACATTACTAGTGATAGTTGCCATGTCAAAACGAACAGTTCCGCCTGTTCCTGCAGAATAAACATTGGAAGAGCGTGAAGCAACATAATCACCAACAGTTGGATCAAAAGCGCTTACGATTTTGAATGCTACATTTGGATTGTTATCTAAAGCGGTTACTGTTGAAACATCTACAGTTCTTCCGTTATACCATGTATCTCCTGTTCCTGTTGGAGCTGGAGTAAAAGTAAAAGTTTGCGCTTCAACCCAATTAGGAATTGGAGCTCCATTATCGTCTGTATACATCACTACATAAGTATTGTTTGCAGAATTGCTTAAACGTTGTTCAAATTTAAAAACAATTCCAGCTTGTCCGACTGTACTTATATTGAATTGAACACCTCTTAGTTTGTTATCTGTTCCTGTAGGAGCATAACCTGCAGTATTCCATCCATAATTTGGTGGGCTTAATGTTTCAGTTTCAATAGTTCCAACAGTTGTGTTTCCGGCAGCGAAAGTTGCTGTAGTTCCTCCAATTAACTCAGCGGTTCCAACTCCAACAGAAACTAAAGGGGAAGTTCCTCCTCCAGGAACATCAATAGCAGAAGCGCCATTAAAATTCCATTGTGCTATTGTAGCTTGTCCCCAAGAAGTGGTTGAAACCAATAAAGTAAGGGCGATAATTTTTACTACATTGTAATTTGTCTTCATAGTATACTCTTTTAAATTTTCGGCTAAATTATTAATAAAAATCGAAATGTAATTTATTTTCGATGTACTAGATTATATATTACTATGAACAACTTTTTTAACAATTAATTGAATTGTAAAATCATACCCACTTTTTTTGCGATTTCAATTATAAAATCTATAAAAATTTGTTGATAACTGCTTTTTTTGATAATAAATTGAAATTATATTGCATGTTAAATTTTCGTTATCATCGATAAAATACCGATAAAACCGACTAACTATAAATGTTGACAAAAATTAACAATTACTTCCTATAAACTACTTCCTTTCAGATAAATAATCTATATTTTTGTCGCAACTCAATTTTAATACTTTATGAAAAATACGCTACTTTTTAAGAAAGTAAACACCTTTATGTTTTGGTGTGTTGCTTTGTTGCTGTTATCCTTCTCAAATAAAGGATATGGACAATTGCTGGTGGAGAACTTTAGTTACACAACCGCTGGGCCATTACAAACTGCTTCAGGTACTTGGGCTGTTCACAGCGGCGCCACTCCTTTTGTTCAATATTCTAATACAGGGCTTACCTATGCTGGGCATGCAGGATCTGGTGTTGGAGGCTCCGCTACTTTTGGGACTGGAACAGCCGATCATAACCGAACTTTTACAGCTCAAACTACAGGAACAGTTTATATGAGTTGTTTGGTTAATATTACTTCTGTTTCTGCAACTGGGGATTATTTTTTGCATTTTAATTCAACTGGTACTTTTGCTGCAAGAATTGCTGCTACAACTAGTGGTACTAATTTAAGATTTGGTGTCAGTAAATCAGCTGCGCCAGTTGCGGCAACTACTAATTTCGTTTTAGGAACTACGTATATGCTTGTTGTCAAGTATACTTATATTGCTGGATTAACAAATGATCAAGTTGATTTGTGGGTATTACCTGCTTTCGCTTCTACGGAAGCATTGGCTGGAACACCTTTGCAAACGACTACTACGGGGACTGATGCTACCACTTTAGGTGCTATGGCTATTCGACAAGGTTCCCCATTACCAGTAGGATCTGTTGATGCGATTCGTGTTGGAACAAGTTGGGCAGATATTGCACCTGCCGCAAGTTTGATCAACAGCGGAAACAATTATTCAGCAACAGCTTTTTCAAATACATACGGGACTGCGTCAGCTACTCAATCATTTGTAGTAGCTGGATCTTTATTAACAAACGATGTAGTGGCAACTGCTCAAACTGGTTTTGAAGTTTCTAGAAGCGATGTGGTTTCTTACGGCGCAACAGCAACTTTTACCGCTGCTGAGGCGAATGCAGGAACATTTTCTGTTTTGGTGCGTTTAAAAAATAATGCCAATGCAGGAAATTATAATGCACAAAATGCGGTCGTACTTTCGAGTAGCCCCGCTGCTAATGTGAACATTGTTACGTCGGCATCTGGAAATACAGTTAGTACATTAGGATTGAATATTAGTGGAGTTTCAGCACAGGATAAGACTTTTGATGGTAATAATACCGCAACATTAACAGGAAGCGCTTTACTCAACGGCGTTTTGTTTTCTGATGATGTTGTTTTAGGAGGTACGCCTTCTGCTACTTTTTCATCAGCAAGTGTAGGAACATGGCCAGTAACGGTAATAGGTTATGCTATTAGCGGAACTAAAGCTTCTAATTATAGCTTGAGCCAACCAACAGTGGCGAATGCTACTATTAATCCTTCAGCATTGATTGATCAGGTAATTACTTTCACTGCTTTGAGTTCAGTTCCTTATGGTACAACCAGCGTATCTTTGTTGGCTACATCTGACAATCCGGGAGGTAATCCAATCACTTATGTAAGTTCAAACACAAACGTCGCTACAATTTCAGGTAGCTCGGCGATTATTGTGGGTGCAGGAACAACAACAATTACTGCTTCACAAGCAGGTGATGTAACACACAATCCAGCTATTGATGTGCCGCAGTCATTAACAGTAACGCCTTTAGCAATTTCCTTAAATGGAATTTCTGCAGTAGATAAGCTTTATGATGGCACAACAACGGCTACTTTAACTGGAACACCTGTATTAAGTCCAGCACCTATTAATGGAAATGTAGTTACGATTGGTGGCACACCAGTAGCAAATTTTGCAACGGCTAATGTTGGAACACAAGCGGTAACCATTACTGGGTATACGATTGGTGGTGCCAATGCTGGAAATTACTCATTTACACAACCAACCGTTGCTAACGCTACGATTAACCCATTAACACAAACAATTACCACCTTTAGCACAATTCCAACGCTAACGACTTTGACGCCTGCGGTAACGTTGACTGGAATTGCCTCTTCGGGATTGACGGTTTCTTTTGAAAGTTCCGATACCAACGTAGCGACTATTGCAGGAAATGTACTTACTATCGTTGGACCTGGTTCGGTTACGATAACCGCCAAACAAATTGGAAATACCAATTATGCAGCGGCGACTGAACTGACACAAACGAGATTGGTCGAAACTGCTTTGTACTTGAACCAATTTACGGGCTCTGTTTCTGCTTGTCCGACACAAGGAAACGTAGCGACCGTTGTAGCCAATACCACAGGAGCAATTGCGACTCGTTCTACAATAACTTGTGCTCAATTAGCGAATTTCTTTAGTTCGACAACTATCAATGCAACTGCAAGTATCAATAACAATTCGTATGTAGAATTCTCAGCAACTGCTGCTGCAGGTTATCGATTGAATTTGACAAAAGTATCTTTTGTTCGTTCAGGTAGCGGAACCTGTCCAAACCAATTGGAAGTGCGTTATAGCACCGATGGTTTTGTAACTTCTACTGCGATGAGCAACTCGGCTTTAACGACTACAACAGCAACCACTTTAACATGGGATTTTGCTGATTTTAATACCCCAATTTCAGGAACGATCACTTTCAGATTGTATCCTTACGGAACACAACGTGCCGATTTAGCAGGAACTTCTGCAACTACTGGTACGTTTAGAATAGACGATGTTACGATATACGGAACTGTTGTAGTTCCTCCACCAACGGTAACAACTACGACGCCACCAGCAGTGATTAATGATTTATCTGCTACTTTAGGAGGTAATGTTACGAATACCGGCGGTTCGGCAATTATAGGAAATGGAGTAGTGATTTCAGTTGCTACTGCAAATACAAATCCTACCATTGGCGGATTTGGAGTTACAAATATTGTTAATGGCAGTTTTTCAGCAGGAACAGGTACTTTTTCAGTACCATCAGGAGCATTGGATCGAGATACTCAGTATTACTATGCTGCTTATGCTGCTAATGACCAAGGGACTTCTTATGGTAGTGTAGCCTCGTTTTATACGTTGGCATCCACGCCAGTAAATGCTCCTTTTTTAGGGAATGAAACGACGACAACTTTAACGCTTTTCATCTTTGATGTTTCAAGTCCAAATTATTATTATACACAATTTTTGATTCGTGTAATTAGTGGCGCAAATACCTATTATTTGCAAGCTAACGGTACTTTGGGAGTTAATCCAGTTTGGCAGACAGCAATGCAATGGGAAAATTCTGCCACTACCTTAACTGTAAGTGGTTTGACTAATAATACTGCTTATACTTTTGATGTAAAATCACGAAATACAGCAGGTGTTGAAACAGCCTTCGGACCAAGCACTACAATTTCAACATTAGAGGATTTAGATCCTAATTTAGTACTAACTAGTGCAGCGCCAACATTTGGTAACGTCTGTACGACAGGAGCTACTAATTTTGCTAAGACAAGTTTTACTTTGAATGGTTTTTACCTTGATTTTGCTGATTTTTCAGTAGCGTCAGCAGCAGGTCAATTGTCATTTTCAACATCAGAAAACGGAACCTATTCTAATCCTTTGGCTGTTTCACACACAAGTCCAACGATGACGGGTCAAGTCATTTGGGTACAATTCACTCCAAGCGTTACAGGAGCTTTTTCAAGTACGATAGCGATTACAGGCGGTGGTTTGGCTAGTTCATTTGATGTAGCAGCAAGTGGTACAGGAATTAATACGCCAGCTACAGCCACAACAGGAACTATTTCTGCTATAACTGTTGTGGGAGCAACTATTGCAGGTTCGACTGTTGCAGGTTGTTCTGCAATCATCGCTAACGGCATTGAATATAGTACCGCTAGTAATTTTACAGGAGCTACACAAATAGCGGGTGGTTTTCCAGTTACTTTAAATACGTTGTCTCCAAATACTTTATATTATGTAAGAGCCTACGCAACCGATTCGTCTGCAGCGGGAATTGCTTACGGAAATTCTGCTTCGTTTACGACTTTAGGATTAACTACTGCACCTGTTGCTGATCCAGCAACTACAGTAGAAGCCACAAGTTTTGTTGCGAATTGGCAAGCAGTTACAGGTGCTGAATCGTACTTGTTAGATGTTAGCACTAATATTAATTTCGCAGGACCTTTAACAACTATTGCCAATTGGAGTTTCCCAAATGCTACTGACGATGCTGTTATAGATGCTGGTATTGCTGCTAATAGTAGCAATGTATTGACTACGGTTGGTGGTGTTGGAACCATTACTTATGTGCCTACTTCTAGTAGCACCACCAGCGCTGCTTCGGGTGCAGGTTGGGATTCTGGAAATGGTACGAAATATTGGCAAATTGATATTGCCACAACAGGGTATTCTAATTTAAAATTATCTTCCGCGCAACGCTCTTCAGGAACAGGTCCAAGAGATTTTAAAGTGCAATATAGTGTCAATGCAGGAGCGAATTGGTTTGATGTTTCTGGGGCAACAGTAACCGTTGGAAACAACTGGACGACTGGAGTATTAACGGACGTCGCTTTACCTGCGGCATGTAATAATCAAACATCCGTTCGTTTGCGTTGGATTATGACTTCAAACACGAATGTAAATACAACAGCAGTAGCGGGAACTGGAACGAGTGGAATAGATTCCATTTTAGTAACAGGTAGTACCTCTAGTTTTGTTCCTGGTTATGAAGGTTTATCTGTAAATGGCTTGTCTCAATTGGTAAGTGGATTGACAGAATTGACTCAATATCATTATAGAGTGAGAGCATTTAGTACAAATAGCACTTCGCCAAATTCAAATGTGATATCGGTAACAACTGCAGCTGCACCGCCTACTTTTGACTCCGTTTCTTACACTGGAAGTACTGTTTGTGATGGTTCTGTTGGAACTTTTGATGTAGCTGGTTTGAGTCCAAATGTTGCTTCTAGATTATTTTATAATATTGGTATTGGAGCAACACAATCTGTAGTAACAACAGTTGCTGATGGCAGTGGAGCTGCTACTTTTAGTATCGTCCTACCTTTAGCAGTTGATGGGGAAATTCTTACTGTTACTTTGGTGGAACGATTGGACGCATCTTCTTCTACAGCAGTTGAATCAAATAATCAAGTATTTATCAATTTTATAGCGGCTAACGTAGGGTATTATGAAGATGCAGATGGGGATTCATACGGTAATCTATTAGTAACTCAAGTATCTTGTACTGGTGCGCCTGTAGGTTTTGTAAGTAATAGTACTGATTGTGATGATAGTCTTGCTACGGGTGCACTTGTTTATCAAAGTGCTACTTTATATACAGATGTCGACGGTGATACTTTTACAGTAGGTACAGGAAGTGTTGTTTGTTATGGTGCGACTTTACCAGTTGGAACTACATTGACCCAATCTGGAACTAATGATTGTGATGACAATGCCTTTAGTTTGACTAATAATTGTAATACAGCATCAATAGTAAACCTTACCTTATTTGTAGAAGGTTATTATACAGGAGCAAGTACAATGAACTCTGTGAAATTCAATCAAGATGGAGTTTCTCCAATAACAGACGTAGAAGACATGACCATTGAATTGCATGATGCTACAACGTATGAATTACTTCATACTACAACAGCTACTTTACATACAGATGGTTCGCTTTCAGCATCATTTGCTGGCGCACCAAATGGTTCATTCTATATCGCTGTGAAAGGAAGTAACATGCTTCAAACCTGGTCGGCTGAACCTCAAACTGTAGGTACTACACCATTAAGCTATGATTTCTCAAGTGCCGCTACACAATCATATGGCGAGGTGAGAGAAATGGAGTCTGGAGTGTTTGCTTTCTTTAATGGAGATCTTAACCAAGATGAAGTTATCGATAACGTAGATACGGATACATTGTTTTTAGACATTGATGCTTCAAACTTTGGAGTATTAGCCACAGATTTGAATGGAGATGGAGTAGTAGATAACGTTGATACTGATAATGTATTTCTTAGTATTGATGCTTCAAGATTTTCAAATCACCCTTAATTAGTAACCGATTTTAAAAAAAAAGCATCTTCATTTTTTGAAGAGGCTTTTTTTTATTTAACTAAATCGCAATCGAACATATACATGTTTGATTCCTTTCTTGTCGGAATCACGTTCGTCGATTTCGAGAATATCGGTGAGTGATTTAAGCATTGGTGTAAGTTTGGAAAAGCCATAATTTCTAGGATCGAATTCTGGTTTTTTCTTTACGATTAGGTTTCCAACATCGCCAAGGAATGCCCAGCCGTCATCATCACCAATCGCTTCAATCGTTGCTTCGATGAGTTCGATGGTTTGCAAATCGACTTTGTTTAAGGCTTTTTCTGCAGGTTTTTCGATAGGTTTCTTATTGTCATTAGGTGTATTCGGTGTATTTTTTTTAGGCAGTTTTTTTGGTTTTGCACCTTCTAAAACTTCGATGTAGATAAATCGATCGCAGGCGACGATAAAGGAGTTAGGAGTTTTCTTTTCTCCCAATCCGATGACTTTCATGCCAGATTCACGCAAACGAATTGCCAATCGCGTAAAATCGCTATCACTGGAAACAATGCAGAATCCATCTACTTTTCCGGAGTAAAGCAAATCCATGGCATCTATAATCATTGCGGAGTCGGAAGAGTTTTTTCCTACGGTATAACTGTATTGCTGAATCGGTGTGATGGCATGTTCTAAGAGTACGCTTTTCCATCCACCGGCATTGGGCTTGGTCCAATCGGCATAAATTCTTTTGGTGGTTGGAGTTCCAAATTTGGCGATTTCTTCCATCATTCCTTTGACATTGCTATAGGGAACGTTGTCGGCATCGATGAGTACGGCTATTTTTAGTTCTTTGTTGGGTTGTGACATTTTGTGTTACTGAGTTGCTGAGACGCTGATTTACTGAGTTTTGAATTTTGGTATAGCAGCATTTCACATTAAGTTGCGAAGATACGGAGTTTATCTCTAGCCCCGATAGTAACGGAAATCCTTTTGTGTTTTATAAAAGTCACTTGACAGTGCATGCGACGACAAAAAACACAAAAGATTGGAGTGGATAGCGGGAATAAGCTCCTAAAAATAAATGGAATTATACCATTAATATCCCATAGAAATAATTAATTTTGCGCCAGTAAAAAAAACGTTTTATACACTGATTATCATGGTGAAAGATTTATTCGAAAGAATTCAAAACAATAAAGGTCCTTTAGGAAAATGGGCCTCTCAAGCGGAAGGGTATTATGTTTTTCCAAAGTTAGAGGGAGAATTAGGGCCGAGAATGCAGTTTAAAGGAAAAGATATTTTGAACTGGAGTTTGAATGATTATTTGGGATTGGCGAATCATCCGGAAGTTCGAAAAGCAGATACGGAAGCGGCGATGCAATATGGAGCTGCGTATCCTATGGGAGCGCGCATGATGAGTGGACATACAGATGCTCATGAACAATTGGAAAACGAATTAGCTGCTTTTGTGATGAAAGAATCTGCCTATTTGTTGAACTTTGGGTATCAAGGAATCTTATCTACAATTGATGCGTTAGTTAGTAAAAATGATATTATTGTATACGATGTAGATGCACATGCGTGTATTATAGATGGTGTTCGGTTGCATATGGGAAAACGTTTTACGTATCGTCATAACGATATTGAAAGCATGGAGAAGAACTTGCAACGCGCCACTAAAATGGCTACAGAAACAGGTGGTGGAATTCTATTCATCACGGAAGGTGTTTTTGGAATGCGAGGTCAACAAGGCAAGTTGAAAGAGATTGTTGCTTTGAAAGAAAAATACAATTTCCGATTGCTGGTGGATGATGCTCATGGGTTTGGAACTTTAGGAAATACAGGTGCTGGAGCAGGTGAGGAGCAAGGATGCCAAGATGGAATTGATGTGTATTTTTCTACGTTTGCCAAATCGATGGCGAGTATCGGAGCTTTTATTGCTGCGGATAAAGACATTATTGATTATTTGAAATACAATTTACGTTCACAGATGTTTGCCAAAGCGTTGCCGATGATTCAAACTCTTGGAGCATTGAAAAGATTGGAATTGTTGCGTAATCACCCTGAATTGAAAGATAAATTGTGGGAAAACGTCAATGCATTGCAAAACGGATTGAAATCACATGGGTTTAACATTGGAGATACGAATACGTGTGTGACGCCAGTATATTTAGAAGGAAGTATTCCAGAAGCGATGGTGATGGTGAATGACTTGAGAGAAAATTACGGAATTTTTCTTTCAATTGTTGTGTATCCTGTGATACCGAAGGGAATTATTTTATTGAGAATGATACCGACTTCATCACATACGTTAGGCGATATCGATGAAACATTGACTGCTTTTGATGCGATTCGTGAAAAATTAGAGAATGGCACTTACAAAGCGATTGCAGAGAAAACTACTGTTGATGTAAGTTAAAAAAAATAAAAAATAAAATTAAAACCGTTTCAGTAATGAAGCGGTTTTTTTATAAATCCTTACGAAAAGTTCTTCTTCGTCGGTTGATTTTTGAGTCGAAATTTTTCCAAAGATTGTGAATGGCATGATTCTCTTCTAATTCAGGAGTTCGTATGCATTTAAGGATTCCTTTTTGACTAAAAGTTTTATAATATTCGTCAAAAATGATAGCGGTGACACCTTTGCTTTGGTATTCTGGTAAAATTCCAATAAGATAAAACAGAACTTCTTTACTATGTTTTCGAGCTTGAAGAAGATGGTACCATCCCAAAGGAAATAATTTGCCTTTAGATTTTTGCAAGGCTTCAGAAAAAGAAGGCATTACGATACTAAATGCTACTAAATTTTCGTCTTTGTCGATTACAAATTTGATGTACTCTGGATTGATAAATGGAATGTATTTCTTTTTAAAATATTCTTTTTGAATGTCAGTAATTGCTACGAATGAAGATAAATTTGCATAGGAGGTGTTGAATAAATCAAACATTTTATCTACATAAGGAAGGATGTCTTTAGTGCGATTGAAAGTTAGAGATGTTAATTGATATCGTCTTTTGATTAATTCTTGTGCTTTGACATAGACTTCTGGTTTGACATTGCTAAAGGAAAAAGTACTTTCTTGGAATTCTTTTTCTTTTACATAACCCAATTCAACTAAATGTTGAGCATAATAAGGATGATTGTACCAAGTAATCATGGAGCCAATAAAATCAAATCCTTCAGTTAACACGCCGACTTTATCTAAATTGGAAAAGCCAATTGGACCTTCAACATATTCTAAAGAATTAGCTCTTCCTAATTCGTAAACTTTTTCTAATAATGCTTTGGTAACTTCAATATCGTCAATGACATCCCACCAGCCAAAACGGACTTTCTTTTTTTGTTGGATATTGACTTCATTCCAATTGATTATAGCAGCAATTCTTCCTACAATTTTACCTTCTTTATAGGCCAAATACAAATGAGCTTCTGCTGTTTCGAAAGCAGGGTTTTTGGTAGTGTCAAAACTATCCATTTCATCTTGGATTAAAGGAGGAACCCAATAAGGATGGTTTTCATATAAAGAAAACGGAAAAGTAACGAACGTTTTTAGTAATTTTTTAGAAGTAACTTCTTGAATGGTAATCATTTTATTTCTTTTTTTCATCCTCGCCAACAACATCAAGACGTTTTTTCTTTTTTGATTTACTCTTATCTTTACTCTTGTCTTGTTTTTTATCTTCTTTACTACGTGTATCCTCTTTAGGAATTCGAAGCATTAGTTCACTATAATTCGCATCAAAGCGCCAAGAAACACCAAGTCCTCCAAAAATTAAATTGGGTGAAGCTTGAAAATTGCTCCCAATGGAAGCATCTATTTGAATGTTTTGTTTTACTAAATAGGCAGCGCCAGTTCTGAAAAAATGCTCTTTATAATAGTTGTTGTTAAATCCTTGTATTTCAATAAATCCTGAAACTCTTGAATTGAAACCTCTTGTCATTGTTAACACATAATCAATCGAATTTCTTTGAGATGGAAATTTATCTAAAATAATATTGGTAAGAAAAGTATACCTGCCGAATTGATTTTGAGTAAGTATCATTCCTTTTAAACTAAAAGCTTCTTCTCTTGGGATTTCAGGTCTTAAAAATTTATTTCTATCAAGGTTGATATTTACGCCTCCATATAAAGCAACAGCAGGTATGAATTGTCGAAAATTAAATTTATGATTGGCTTTCCAACTATACAGATTGGGCTTGTCTTCATAATTTTTTACAGGATCATAAACCAAGAATTTTGCTCCTAAAAGAGTTCTATTTAAGCCGCTTTCTTTGGTGTCGAAATAAGGAGTGGTTATTTTTTCATTTTGATATTCAAAGTTGGCAATAAGCTCCAATTGTTCATAAAAAATCCCATAACGTAGCGTCAGATCACTCGACCAAATGTCAGCTTTATAGTCCGCATCATCGAATTTTTCTTTAGCATAATTAACTCCCAATTCTGCTTGAATAACAGTCAATCCTACAGAAAAAGCAGCCATTGATTGTCCAGGACGATTCGAATTGATAACATCTGTAAACTGTCCGTAATTTAAAGTTGAATAAAAAATTAGAATTGTAAAAGATAAAGTCTTGATTTTGAACATATATTTTTGTTTTTAGCACTCTAAAAGCTGTTTTTCAAATGTACTATAATTTATTATTTATTTAAGATTCATATTTTATTTTTGAAACTTTGATTTATTAAATTTGTCAAAATTTATCTGATTATGGAAACGGCCTCTTTTAGTGGAATTCTAGAAACCCTTTGTTACATTATAGCATTTTATTATGTATTTAAATTTTTAGCTCGATTGTTTCTCCCAATCTTAGTGAAAAAAGTGGTTGAAAAAGCGGGAGCTAATTTTCAACAACAGTATCAATCCCAATACAATTCAAATACTTCTACTTCCAATCAGGATGAATTTAGTACTCCATCTCCTAAATCAGACAAGCCACGAGAAACTAAAAAAGTTGGCGAGTATGTAGATTATGAAGAATTAGAGTAAAATGTGATTCAATTTCGATGTTTCATATGCTCTTTTTTAACTATTTTTGGCTGATAACAATAAACGAATTAGCCCAATAGCTCACTTCTTATTATGAATTTAATCAAAAAACTATTCCCTCACGCTCTTGCTTTAGTAGGTTTTATACTCATTTCTTGTATTTATTTTTATCCTGTGCTACAAGGAAAAAAGATTTTTCAATCGGATATTGTACAATATACCGGAATGGCTAAAGAACAAAATGACTTTCGTGCTTCTCAAAATGTGGAACCTTATTGGACAAATGCAGCTTTTGGAGGCATGCCAACCTACCAGTTAGGAGCCAATTATCCGCATGAATATATTAGTAATTTAGACCATATGCTGCGTTTTTTACCTCGACCAGCAGATTATTTATTCCTATATTTCATAGGTTTTTATATTTTACTTTTAGTATTGAAAATAGATCCGTTGCAGGCTTTCTTTGGAGCTTTAGCTTTTGGTTTTTCAACCTATTTAATTATTATTCTCGGAGTAGGTCATAACGCTAAAGCACATGCAATTGCTTATATGCCCTTAGTAATTGCGGGTATAATTTTGGTTTATAAAAAGCGATATGTCCTCGGTGGAATACTAACAATGCTTGCAGCAGCTTTAGAAATTAATGCGAATCACTTTCAAATGACGTATTATTTGCTTCTTTTACTTTTGGTTATTTCTTGTTTTTTTATCTATCAATTTATTAAAGATAAAGAATACCTTACCATTGCAAAAGTGTTGGGAGTTTTTGTTGTTGCTGGAATTCTAGCTATTGGAGTCAATGCAACCAATTTGTTAGCCACTTCGGAATATGCGAAATACAGCACTCGTGATAAAAGTGAATTAAATTTTAATGCAGACGGAACAAAAAACACGACCAAAAATGCAATGTCAAATGATTATATAACGGAATACAGTTATGGAATTGTTGAGAGTTTGAATTTAATTGCGCCTCGTATTTTTGGAGGTTCCAATAGTGAAAATGTAGGCACAGATGGCGCTATGTATGAATTTATTTTAAGTCAAAATGTACCCGAAGATCAAGCAAAAGATTTTGTGTCAGCGATGCCTACCTATTGGGGAGATCAGCCGATAGTTGCTGCTCCAGCGTATATTGGTGCTGTAGTTTTCTTTTTGTGTATGATGGCATTATTTGTTGTCAATCGAAGAATTAAATACGCCTTTCTAATTGCTGCTTTACTTTCTTTGTTGCTTTCATGGGGTAAAAACTTTCCAGCTTTAACAGATTTCTGTATCGATTTTGTTCCTATGTATAATAAGTTTAGAGCGGTTTCTTCTATTCAAGTTATTTTAGAATTGTGTGCTCCGGTTTTAGCCATTTTAGGATTGCACTATTTTATTAAAGCAGATAAAACAAAACAATGGAAAGTCTTATGGCAATCGAGTGCAATAGGATTGGGGATTTTAGCATTACTGTTCATTTTTAAAGGATCGTTTGATTTTTCAGGAGGATCGGATTCATATTTTAAAGAAAGTTATGGACCTCAATTTTTGGATGCTTTAAAATCGGATCGTAAAACAATGTTTTCAGCTGATTTATTGCGTTCTGGATTTTTTATTATAGTGGTTGCGGGTATGTTTTGGTTGTATACAAAAGAGCGTTTAGCAAAAAATACGACTATAATATTAGTGGGTTTACTAATGGTAGCCGACCTCTTTTTTATGGATAAAAATTATGTAAATAGTTCTGATTTTGTAAGTGCTAGAGAAGTAGATGTCCCATTTCAAATCACAGAAGCAGATGATTTGATATTGCAAGACACTACAAATTATAGAGTTTTCGAAGTTGATGGTAATTTGTCTAGCGCACGAGCATCCTATTTTCATAAGTCGATTGGTGGTTATCATGCTGCAAAACCAAGAAGAATGCAACAATTGTTTGATTATCAAATTGCAAAAAACAATATCGAAATATTGGATATGTTGAATGTAAAATATGTTATTCAAACGGATAAAGAAGGAAAAGAAATTCCAACTCAAAATCCAATGCATAATGGAAATGCATGGTTTATAAATAATGTAAAATGGGTTTCCAATGCAGATGAAGAAATGAAAGCATTGGATAGTTTGCCTACCAAAAATGTTGCTGTAATCAATAAAAAAGAATTCGGATCGATACTTAATAAATCAGTTTTCTTAAAAGATAGTTTGGCAACGATAACACTTCAGAAATACAAATCAAATGATTTAAAATACAGTTCCAATAACTCCAATGATGGTTTAGCAATTTTTTCAGAAATGTATTATGCAGAAGGTTGGAACGCCTATATTGATGGACAAAAAACACCTCATCTTAGAGCTGATTATGTCTTGAGAGCACTTCCAATTCCTGCAGGTGCACACACTATAGAGTTTAAATTTGAACCACAAGTTGTAAAAACAGGTAGTACAATTTCATTGGCAAGTTCATTAGGAATGGTTTTATTTATTGTTGGTGGATTGTATTATGAAAGAAAAAAAATATGGTATGCTAAAAAGGACTAATTTGAAATAGACTTTAAATTATTTACGAATTGAATCCAATGAAGAAAGTCTTGATAATCACGTATTATTTTCCACCAGCTGGAGGTCCAGGAGTGCAACGTTGGCTAAAATTTGTCAAATATTTACCTGATTTCAATATTCAACCAATTGTTTATATTCCTGAAAACCCAACGTATCCTATTCTTGATGAAGATTTAGTTCAAGAAATACCGAATCAAGTTATTGTGCTTAAAAGGAAAATTATGGAGCCGTATTCTATGGCTTCTTTTTTTTCAAAAACTAAAACAAAAAAAATAAGCTCTGGAATTATTCCAACGACCCATAAACA
>CANHMG010000008.1 GCA_947461795.1 Flavobacteriaceae bacterium
CAATCTGCTCTTACCCAATATTGGTATGAAGTTGCAGCAACTAATGGATTGCTTGCCAATGTACTTGTGATAGGATAATTTGTATTGTTATTGGTTTGAATACCGGCTCCAGAAGGAACATTAGAACCTGCTGTTTGAACAGCTATTTCCCATGAAGTTGCAGTACTTCCTACTCCATTAACCCATGCGGCATTAGCACTTGTTGGTTCTACTTGTGCTACCGTACCATTGATTGGTTGAGGACAAGTCGCTGCTTGAATGGTTAAAGTATATCCAAATGTTGGTGTTGCGGTAGTAGAAGAAACTACTATATATATAATACTTCCCGCAGTTACGGCAAGCGAAGGAATGATCCTAACATTTGCAGTGGCATTTCCAACACCTGCAATACACGTATTTCCAATATTAGCACAGCTAGAATATACAAAAACACCTGTGTTTGTAGCCCCTTGTGGATTCAGAGTAATTACTATGTTTCCTGTGTTTTCAACTGTATACGCATACACAACGTCGTTTCCTCCCAAAAATCCAGCGCCAGCGCCACACAATGTAGCACCTCCAGGAGAAGTGTTTAATATATTATTACCGTAAATAGAAGTATTACTAGTATTAGAATACGGTATAGGTGTCACCACAATTGGTTCGGCGCAAGTTCTACCTAAAGGAGGTGTATTGAAATTAAACGGCCCAACCCATTCACTTACTGAAGTAGGGCAAATCGACCTAACATAAAATTGTATTCCTGAATTAGGAGTTAAACCCGTTGCTTCATAGCGTCTTGGGTTAGTAGTTGAAGTAAACGTGCCAGAATTTGTACCTGTTCCTAAAAGAAATCCTGCAACACCATATTCTACTTGAAATTCTGAATTAGTACTCGTCCAAGTAAGTCTTGCTGTTGTAGCAGTAATATTTGATACCCCTAAAGGAGCTACAGGGTCTATACATCTTTCTACAATTTTCACATCATCAAGTAACCAACGATCTCCGCCTGTTGCGCCTGTAGGTTGCGTAAAAACTTTTATAAAAGCTATATAGCGTTGTCCCGTAAAAGCCAAATTGAGAGTTTTTTCTTCATAATCTAACTGATCGGCCGTCAACGTACTCAACTCCGACTCTGTATATTCTATTAAAGGAGGTAGAATAAGAAAAGCAGCTAAATTAGTTTGATCTGGATCTGAAGAAACACGTATTTGATATTTTGTACCCGTATCTCCATTTAGAGTTTGTCTAGTAAAAAAACGTAATTGGCTATTTGCCAAAATATTTCGTTGTGGCGTAATTAACCATTCTTCGGCATAAATACCTGGACCCGTGTTTTCACGATCTACAAAGGCAGCCTTTGTTCCTGAGTTGGCAGGAAATGCTGCTGGCGGTGTGTTTTTCTTCCAGTTCTGACCTGTGTTAGTTCGGTTATCTCTTACTAACCAGTTACCTGAAGTCATGGTCCAAACTCCAGATGCATCTGCATTATCTGGTGCAGATTCAAAATCCTCGATTAATGTTTGGGAATACCCTACTAATGAAGAAAAAGACAACAAGAAAATTAAAATAATTTTTTTCATAAAATGAAAATTAAGTTGGTTTATTATGGTTTTGTGTTTTTCGAGCACCAAATTTAACAAAATTTATGAAAGCATTAAGATATTTTTGTTTTTTAACGGTTTTTCTTAAAATAAACCGATATAAAACTCAATAGAATAGCAAATTAAGGATTCAAAATCATTAGTTTTGCACCAGAAATTGTATCATGTTAGAAAAAGAAACTATCCATTTTGAAAAAACAGTAATCGTCGGTATCATTACTCAAAATCAATCCGAAGAAAAACTTACGGAGTATTTAGACGAACTAGAATTCTTGACTTTTACCGCTGGCGGTGAAGTTGTAAAACGCTTCTTTCAAAAAATGGAGCGTCCCAATCCTAAAACCTTTCTAGGTACTGGGAAAATGGAGGAAATCAATCTTTATGTTAAGGAACATCAAATTTCTACAGTTATTTTTGATGACGAATTATCTCCATCACAACAAAAAAATATCACCAAAATATTAGAGTGTAAAGTGCTAGATCGCACCAATTTGATTCTGGATATTTTTGCACAAAGAGCCGAAACTTCCTATGCTAGAACACAAGTAGAATTGGCTCAATGTCAGTATTTACTCCCACGATTATCAGGAATGTGGACGCACTTGGAAAGACAAAAAGGTGGAATTGGAATGCGTGGACCAGGAGAAACAGAAATAGAAACGGATCGTCGTATCGTTCGCGATCGAATTGCTTTATTAAAAGATAAAATTAAAATCATAGACAAACAAATGTCGGTTCAACGCGGCAATCGGGGCGCTATGGTACGTGTCGCTTTAGTAGGTTATACCAATGTTGGAAAATCTACTTTGATGAATGTTATAAGCAAAAGTGAAGTTTTTGTTGAAAATAGATTGTTTGCCACTTTAGATACTACTGTTCGCAAAGTCGTTATAAAAAACTTGCCTTTCTTACTTTCCGACACTGTTGGATTTATTAGAAAACTTCCAACGCAATTGGTAGATTCTTTTAAAAGCACTTTGGATGAAGTTCGAGAAGCCGATTTGTTATTGCATGTCGTTGACATTTCTCACCCAGAATTTGAAGATCATATTGCTTCTGTAAATCAAACTTTACTAGATATTAAAAGCAATAACAAACCGATTCTGATGGTTTTTAATAAAATTGATGCCTATCAATATCTCACGATCGACGACGACGACTTAATCACCGAAAAAACCAAAAAACACTACACTTTAGAAGAATGGAAACAAACTTGGATGAGTGATGTTGGCGAAAAAAACGCACTATTCATTTCGGCAACTCACAAAGAAAATTTAGAGGTTTTTAGAGAACGGGTTTATGAAGCAGTCAGACAAATTCACATTACACGATTTCCTTACAACAAATTTTTATATCCGGACTACAAGGACGTTATAGAAAACGATGACCTCAGTCCAGAATTCGAATAGATAAAATCAAAAAAAGCCCTCAAATAAAGGGCTTTTCGTTTAAAAATATATTTTAGAAACCATAATTGGCGGCTAGACCAAAAATTTGTCTAGTTTGAAATCCGTTAAATGCATTGTCATCATAAATCGTTTGAACCACTAAATTCGTCGTCAAATAGCGATTGATGCGCATTACCACGGCCAACGTATAATCTAAATCAACATTTTGTGGGTCTTCAAGGTAATTGGAGTACATATTGAGCGTGTTCTCCATCGAGACATTGGCCATGAGATCTAGTTTATAATAAGCGGAGGTATAAAAACCAAGTTCATAACGAGAACTTCTTCCTTCTTCAACTCCAAAATAGGCTTTTTCTGGTAAAGTAAAATCTCGATCGACAAAAGTTATTTTTGAAGTTAATGGCGCAAGATTCAATTTCAAATTATCATTCTTCTTCCAAAACATACCAGGACCGAAAGTCAAATATGCTGGCGAAAAAATGTTGGTAAATTCTTTTCTTGTTTCTTTTCCGTTGGCATCTTTTCCGTACTCATACCCTTTTGCGAATTGCGTTCTAAAATTCAAAAAGAGGGAATAGTACCAATTTTCAACCGCCTTTTTACCTAACACAGAATTGAATTCAAATCGATCGTCTGTTTTCTTTGCAAAGTCAGAGTTCTTAGTTTGAAGTAAACCATAAGAAGCAATTACTTTATTATCCCATGTCAGATTGTTTTTCTTGTAATTAAAGTCGTAGTTTACACCCACATTCCCCGACATGTTGTTTTCTCCACCAGCTACCCAATTATTGAAATTCGACTGGTTAAAAAGAAAAATCAAATTCCCTTTTCTTTTCCATCCATTCTTAGTTGTATCGACGATTTTCTGAACTGCCTGATCGGTATTTTTGATGATTTCCTTCTCAGCGTCTTGCGCGTGAAGCGCATTTATTCCTGAAAACAAGAAGGTGAAAAGTAAGAGTTTTTTCATTATTTTACGGATTTGTGTTTCCCCAAAGGTAAAAAATCTCCCAAGACAATATTGAATAACCGACTATTTCTTCTTTTTAAATAAAGGAACTGCCGAACATGCTTCCCCATACATTATACTTTTTGCAACAGGTTGTAGAAACTGAATTGCAAGTATGTAGGCGCTTCTCGGCACTGGTTTTTTGGAACAGCCTTTAAGAATTACCGGCTTGTTCTCAAACTGCGTATAATCTAATTTTGGCAGTATTTCACCATATATCGCCGTTTCTAGTTCTTCCAAAGTTCCGAAGACAATTTTCTTTGCAAATGGAATCAAACAGCTTGTCACTAAGATTGTGGCCCAAGCAGGAATAATAATATCCGGACTACAATAAACTGCCACATATTTATTTTGATATTGCGTCCAATCGTGTGACAAAAGTGCGGTCCTAAAATCTTTCTCCTTGAGCAGAACGCCTTCGTGTAACCATTGTGAAACGTCGATTTGCATGCGTTCACCAGCCTGATAGAAATCTTCTAAATCGAAAACTTCTAAAGCACTATTGGCAACCTTATTTACAATTTCGTCTTGCACCTTACAGCATCCCTAATTCAAGTTTTGCTTCTTCACTCATCAAATCTTTGCTCCATGGCGGATCAAAGGTGATTTCGACTTCTGCTCCTTTTACATTTTCAATTGCTTTGACCTTCTCTTCGACTTCTCTTGGTAACGTCTCGGCAACTGGACAGTTTGGCGAAGTTAACGTCATTAAGATTTTTACTTCATAATCTTCATTCACCATGACGTCGTATATCAATCCTAACTCATAGATATCCACCGGGATTTCTGGGTCGTAAATAGTCTTTAATTTTTTAACGATTGCTTCTCCTAAAACCGTTGTGTCTATTTCTTGTTCCATGTTTTTATTTTTTTGAATGGTACGCCAGCGCATACATTTTAATTTGCTTGATCATCGAAACCAAACCATTGGCTCTGGTCGGTGACAGTTGTTCTTTCAATCCAATTTTGTCAATAAATTCAGTGTCTGCCTCTAGGATCTCCGCTGCTTTCTGATTGGAAAATACGCGAATCAAAATCGCAATAATTCCTTTAGTAATAATGGCATCACTGTCGGCAGTAAAGAGAATATTTCCGTCTTTTTCTTCACTGTGCAACCAAACTTTCGACTGACATCCTTTGATTGTATTATCGTCTGTCTTGTATTTCTCGTCGATGAGCGGAAGACTTTTCCCTAAGTCGATGGTATATTGAAACCGTTCGTCCCAATCATCAAACATAGAAAATTCATCTACAATTTCGTCTTGTATTTCTTTGATTGTCATTTTTCGGGAATGGCTAAAAGAGTGATGCAATTGACTAATTTTTCAATTTCCACAGGTGGATTTCCGTGATCAAACCCATTGGTTTCATAGGTTTTTCCTTTGTAGGTCACTTTTATGTTTGCGATTGCCGCACCATCGTAAAACCTTTTCTCTGTTGGTCCTTTAAGGTTTGGAATGCCCTCCAAATCTACCTCTTGGAATGCGTCAATCATTTTTTTCCAATCTGACTTCGAAATGTTTTGCTGCACTAATTTTTCGTTGCCATTTCGGTCTTTTGTCGCCGTGAATTTCTGATTTTGAACCACGATTTGTTGATAGAAACCTCTTGTCGTTGCTGTATATTCAATAACGGCAGTTTCTATATCTTGCTTTTGTTCGCTATTGCAACCTTTCCCAAGAAAAATGGTTAAAAATAATAGGGATAGTAATTTCATAATACTTCTTTTAGCTTAACATTAATTGTGCTTTTTTGACCGCTTCTACCATAACGTCTATTTCTTCTTTCGTATTATAAAATGCAAGGGAAGCTCTGATCGTTCCTGGTATTTGATAGAAGTCCATGATAGGTTGTGCGCAATGATGTCCTGTTCGTACAGCGATTCCTTTTTTGTCGATAATAGTTCCGATATCGTACGGATGAATGCCATCAATGTTGAACGAAATTACGGAAGTTTTTTCTTTTGCGGTTCCAAAAATTTTCAAGCCTTCTATTTCTAAGAGTTTTTGAGTTCCGTAATCGAGCAGCTGTAATTCTTGTTTCGCAATATTGTCAAAACCTATCGAATTCATATAATCTACGGCTACTCCAAGCACGATTCCGCCAGCAATATTAGGCGTTCCCGCTTCAAATTTGTGTGGCAATTCTGCGTAAGTCGTTTTTTCAAAAGTGACGGTTGCAATCATTTCACCGCCACCTTGATAAGGCGGTAACTTATTTAGCCATTCTTCTTTTCCGTATAAAATTCCTGTGCCAGTTGGACCACACATTTTATGTCCAGAAAACACATAAAAATCACAATCTAAATCTTGAACATCTGGCTTTAGATGCGGAACTGCTTGTGCGCCATCAATCAAAACGGCAGCGCCAACGGCATGTGCTTTTCGAATCATCTCGCGAATTGGATTGATGGTTCCTAAGGCGTTTGAGATGTGATTTACCGCTACAATTTTTGTTTTGGATGACAATAGTTTTTCGTATTCCTCTTGCATCAATTCGCCTGACTGATTCATAGGAATTACTTTCAAAGTGGCTCCAGTTCTTTCACACAACATTTGCCACGGCACAATATTGCTGTGATGCTCTAACGCAGAAACCAAAACCTCATCGCCAGATTTTACGATACTAGCAAAACCAGCCGCAATGATGTTGACACTATGCGTCGTTCCTGAAGTAAAGATGACTTCATGGGAATGTTTTGCGTTGATATGTTTTTGAATTTTTTTCCGAGATGCTTCGTATGCATCCGTAGCCAATTGACTTAAAGTATGAACACCGCGATGAATATTCGCATTGATTTCTTGATAATATTTCGCAATGGCATCAATGACGACTTGTGGCTTTTGCGAAGTGGCTCCGTTGTCAAAATAGACCAATGGCTTTCCGTTTACCGTTTGAGTAAGGATGGGGAATTCGGCTCTTATTTTGGAAATGTCAAACATAGTTTTTTCTGGAAAATCAACAAACAAAAGTAGTTGAATTGGATTAGAATTTTAGCAAACAGTTGTTAATAAATTCGATGCGACTTGTTGCATTTATTTGCTCGAGAAGACGCTAAGGCGCAAAGGATCTATTTTTGTTGTCCGCGTTTTTCAATTGATTCGAGATGCCTTAGCCCCGATAGCAGCGGTATCCTTTTGTGCCAGGGTTTACTTCGTCAGTTCGTTCCGCTCGTGAGGCACAAAAGATTTAGCGAATAGCGGGATTAGCTCCTAAAACCTACAAATCAAATCCTATCTTAACGCCCAATTTAGTCGCTATAATTTTTGTAATTCGTTGTTTCAGTTCTGGTATTTTGATGCTTTCGATAACTGCATTTGAAAACGCATACATCAGTAATGCTTTGGCTTCTTTTTTCGGAATTCCGCGCGATTGCATATAGAACATGGCGGTTTCGTCTAGCTGTCCAATCGTGCAACCGTGGGAACATTTGACATCGTCTGCAAAAATTTCTAATTGCGGTTTGGCATTGATGGTTGCTTTATCGCTCAATAAAATATTGTTGTTCTTTTGGAAAGCATTGGTTTTTTGTGCTTCTTTTTCGACATATATTTTCCCGTTGAAAACACCTATCGCGCTATCAGAAAAAATGCCTTTATAATCTTGGAAACTCTCGCAGTTCGGCTGTGCGTGGTGCACTAGCGTATAATGATCGACGTGTTGTTTTTCGCCAATAATGGTAATGCCGTTGAGATGACTTTCGATTCGTTCGCCAAAATGATAAAAGTTGAGATTGTTTCTCGTAAGGCTTCCTCCAAAACTGAAGGTGTTGACATGCACGCGACTTTCTTGTTGCTGCGACACGTAAGTATTGTCGATTAGAGACGCGGTATGATTGTCGTTTTGAATTTTGTAATAATCAACAATCGCTCTTTTTTGGGCGAAGATTTCGGTAACGGAATTGGTTAACACGGCATTTTCGTTGAGACTTTGATGTCTTTCAATAATTTGAACATGGGAGTTTTCGCCAACAATAACCAAGTTTCGCGGTTGAACCAACAATGCGGCTTCGCTTCCGGTAGAGAAATACATGATTTCAATTGGCTTGTCGGTGACTTTGCTTTTTGGGATGTTAATATACGCTCCTTCGCTCGCAAAGGCCGTGTTTAAAGACGTCAGACTTTCTTCTTTGTTGGCGATGTGATTAAAATAATTGTCGATGACCATTTTGTATTTCGGCTTGTTTAGTGCCGAAGACATCAGACAAACATCGATTCCGTCGTGCGTGGTAGAAGACAAAAACGAACTAAAAATACCGTCGATAAAAACGACCTTATAGGTGTCGATTTCGTGTAGGAAATATTTCTTTACATCGGCAAACTGAATAGTGTTTTCATTTTTTGAAAAAACCGTAAAGTCATTTTTGAGCAATGAATTCAACGAAGTGTATTTCCACGCTTCCTCTTTTTTAGTCGGAAAACCTTTGCTTTCAAAATTTTGGATGGCAGAAGTTCTGATGTTGTGCAAATCTGCATCTACATCAACGCGTTCTTCAAATGCCATAAAAGAGGCGATGAGTTTTTCTTTTAATTCCATATATCGGTAGTTGTAGGTCGTCATTTAAAAAACGAAAACCAGTAACGTTTTATGCTTCTTGTTCTTGTTTGATCCAGTCGTATCCTTTTTCTTCGAGTTCGTAGGCGAGTTCTTTTCCGCCTGATTTCACAATTCTTCCGTTGTATAGAACGTGAACGAAGTCCGGAACGATATAATCTAAAAGTCTTTGATAATGCGTGATAACGATGATGGCGTTGTTTTCGCTTTTCAATTTATTAACGCCGTTGGCAACAATTCGAAGCGCATCGATGTCTAATCCGGAATCGGTTTCGTCCAAAATAGCGAGTTTTGGCTCAAGCATCGCCATTTGAAAAATCTCGTTTCTTTTCTTCTCGCCACCTGAAAAACCTTCATTAAGTGACCGCGACAAAAATTTCCGGTCGATCTCTAACAATTCTGATTTTTCACGAATAAATTTAAGCATTTCATTCGCTGGCATTTCTTCTTTTCCGTTGGCTTTTCTGGTTTCATTGATGGCCGTTCTCATGAAATTTGTTACTGAAACGCCAGGGATTTCAACAGGATATTGGAACGAAAGAAAAATACCTTTGTGAGCGCGTTCTTCAGGCGCCAAATCCGACAAATCTTCACCATCTAAGAATACTTGTCCGTCGGTTACTTCGTAATTTTCATTTCCGGCAATGACCGCTGAAAGTGTACTTTTACCAGAACCATTTGGTCCCATAATAGCGTGAACTTCACCGGCTTTCACCTCGAGATTGATTCCTTTTAATATTTCTTTGTCTTCGACTGAAGCGTGTAGATTCTTTATTTGTAACATGTTGCTTTTATTAAGGCTTTTGAATTTATTTAATGTTTATCCGACGCTTCCTTCTAGGGAAATTTCTAAAAGTTTTTGCGCTTCTACGGCAAACTCCATGGGTAATTTATTTAAGACATCTTTGCTGAAACCATTTACGATCAAAGCAATGGCTTTTTCGGTTGGAATACCGCGCTGGTTGCAATAAAAAACTTGGTCTTCACCAATCTTTGAAGTGGTTGCTTCGTGTTCTATTTTGGCTGTAGGGTTTTTGCTTTCGATGTAGGGAAAGGTGTGTGCGCCGCAATTGTTTCCCATCAACAGCGAATCGCATTGCGAAAAATTTCTAGCGTTTTCAGCACGAGCACTAATTTGAACCAATCCACGGTAACTATTTTGGGATTTCCCTGCAGAAATTCCTTTTGAGATAATGGTCGACTTGGTGTTTTTTCCCAAGTGAATCATTTTCGTTCCGGTATCCGCTTGTTGGAAATTATTGGTCACCGCAATCGAATAGAATTCGCCAACTGAATTATCGCCTTTTAATACACATGATGGATATTTCCATGTAACTGCCGAACCAGTCTCTACTTGTGTCCAAGAGATTTTCGCGTTTTTCTCGCACAATCCACGTTTGGTTACAAAGTTAAATACGCCGCCTTTTCCTTCTTTATTTCCTGGATACCAATTTTGAACGGTAGAATATTTAATTTCAGCATCATCTAAGGCAATCAATTCAACCACTGCAGCGTGCAATTGGTTCTCATCTCGACTTGGAGCCGTGCAACCTTCAAGATAAGATACATAGCTTCCTTCATCTGCAATGACCAAAGTCCTTTCAAATTGCCCTGTTCCCGCTTGATTGATGCGGAAATAGGTTGATAATTCCATTGGGCAACGAACGCCTTTTGGAATATAACAAAACGAACCGTCGGAGAAAACAGCAGAATTCAATGCTGCATAAAAATTATCTTTTTGAGGCACGACCGTTCCTAAATATTTTTTTACCAATTCTGGATGTTCGCGAATTGCTTCCGAAATACTCATGAATATAATACCTTTTTCACCCAATGTTTTTTTGAATGTTGTAGCAACAGAAACCGAATCGATAACAATATCCATGGCGACACCAGAAAGCATTTTTTGTTCATCGATAGATATTCCAAGCTTTTTGAAGGTTTCTAATAATTCTGGATCAACCTCATCAAGGCTTTCGTATTTCGCTTTGCTTAAGGGAGCCGAATAATACGAAATGGCTTGGAAATCAGGTTTTTCGTAATGTACATTGGCCCATTCGGGTTCGGTCATTTGTTCCCAAGCACGAAATGCTTCGATGCGCCAATCGGTCATCCATTGTGGTTCTTCTTTTCGAAGTGAAATTGCACGAACGATATCTTCATTGAGGCCAATTGGAAAAGTATCCGATTGGATATCAGTATAAAAACCATACTCGTATTCTTTGCTTTCGAGTTCAATTTTTAAATCGTCTTCGGTATATTTTGCCATAATTGAAGTTAAAATTTATAGTGAAAATGATTCGCCACAACCACAAGTCCTGTTGGCATTTGGATTATTGAAAACAAATCCTTTCCCGTTTAATCCGCCAGAAAATTCTAATATAGTTCCGGCTAGGTATAGGAAAGATTTTTTTTCGACAGCTATTTTAATATTGTTGTCTTCAAATACTTTGTCGGTGTCGCCTATTTCTTTGTCGAATTTTAATTCATAAGACAAGCCCGAACAACCACCGCTCTTAACTCCAACACGAACATAATCACTTGTTGGGTCAAAACCATCTTGGTTCATCATATCGACAATTCTTTTACTTGCTGATTCTGATACTTTTATCATTTGTTATTTTGATTTTGTCTAAATAAGAGGCAAATATATTACTTTTAAAAGTTTCTTTACTACACCTTAACATTTTTATCGGTGATATTTAAATAGAAAAAATTGATTTCAATAATTATATGAAACGTTTTTACTAATTTGCCTTTTCAAATCACTTATGCTTTTAGATATTCATAACAATGAAATTATACCCTATAGAATCAGGAAATTTTAAATTAGATGGCGGCGCCATGTTCGGAGTGGTTCCTAAAACGATATGGAACAAAACCAATCCAGCTGACGAAAACAATCTTATCGATATCGCAGCCAGATGCCTTTTGATAGAAGATGAAAATCGACTTATTTTGATTGATACAGGAATGGGGAACAAACAATCTGATAAGTTTTATGGATACTATTCACTCTGGGGAACTCATAGTATGGATAAGTCTTTAGCAAAGTTTGGTTTTCATCGTGATGACATTACCGATGTGTTTATGACGCATTTGCATTTTGATCATTGTGGTGGAAGTGTGCAATGGAATAATTCAAAAACAGCCTATGAAGTTGCTTTTAAAAAAGCAAAATTCTGGAGCAATCAAAGTCATTGGGAATGGGCAACAAAACCTAATGCAAGAGAAAAAGCTTCTTTCCTTTCAGAAAATATTTTACCGATGCAAGAAAGTGGTCAATTGGCATTTATCCAAAAAACAGAATCTTCTTTTTTAGAAAAATCGGAATTAAACTTTGGGATTCATTTTGTGGATGGTCATACCGAAAAGATGATGCTTCCTCAAATTCAATATAAAGACAAAACGATATGTTTTATGGCAGATTTAATTCCAACTGCAGGGCATATTCCTTTGCCTTACGTTATGGGATATGACACACGTCCATTATTGACATTACCTGAAAAAGAACTGTTTTTGAATAAGGCAGCTGATCACAATTATTATTTGTTTTTAGAGCATGATGCTCATAATGAAATCATAACAGTAGAAAGAACCGAAAAAGGAATCCGTTTGAAAGAAGTGTTTACTTGCAACGATGTTTTTTAATTTTAATTAATAAATTAAAGTTAATTTTTTTATTTGACGCATCAACTATTAATAAAACATTTATATGTTTGTGTTATGGGAAGTATTGAAACTATTAACTTTTATTTGCTCGATAAAGCAATTCGCACCTACAGAAATTATTCTCAAAAAAAATTAAAGGAAAACGGTTTTACTATTACTGTTGACCAATGGTTGATCATTAAAGTTCTATTAGAAAATCCAGGAATTCCTCAAATAAGCCTTGCAGAAAAAGTTTTTAAAGATAATGCTTCGGTAACTCGAATTATCAATCTTTTAGTTAAGGCTAAGTATTTAGATCGTAAAACCAATCCAAAAGATAGAAGAACTTCAATACTTAAAGTTACTCCTAATGGGGAACAAATCATCTATAAAGTACAAGATTTAGTTTTACAAAACAGGAAAAATGCACAGAATGGAATCTCAATAGAGGATTTAGAAAATTTAAATAGTACTTTAAAAAAAATAATTCTTAATTGTCAATCATAAAACAACAATGTTATGATAAAAATAATTTACTTCATTACGCTTTTATTCATTTCTTCCATTCGAATTATTTTTTCATTCATTGAATCCTTCTTTGCATCCTAAAATATTGTTAACTAATTCAACTTTTAAAACAAATCCTAATTATTTTTGACTCATAATAAAACCCAAAAAAAATGAATGTAATTAAAACTGCTTGCTTTTCGATTGTTCTAAGTTTGACCGTATCGTTTTCTATTCAAGCACAAAGTGCACAAGCTTTTACAGCAAAAAAAGGCAAATTAACAGACGATCAATTGAATAGATGGAGTCACCTTGACTTATCAAAAGACAGTATTCCAGGAATGAGCGTTGATCGAGTTTATTCTGAATTAATCAAAAACAGAAAAAGCAAAAAAGTTATCGTTGGTGTTATTGATTCTGGAGTTGACATTGATCATGAAGATTTAAAATCAGTTATTTGGACAAATAAAAAAGAAATTGCGGGTAATGGCATAGACGATGATAAAAATGGATATATCGACGATATTCACGGATGGAATTTTTTAGGAAATTCAGGAAATGAAAATCTAGAAATGACCCGAATGATGAAAAACCCTGATGACGGTTCGGAAACTTACAAAGCTGCGAAAGCTGAATATGATTCTATGATGAAAGACAACCTTCAAGGGAAACAACAAGTAGATTTTTTATTTAAATCCAATCAAACGATAAAAGACTTGCTTAAAAAAGAGAATTATACTTTAGATGAACTTAATTCAATTGTGTCTGAAGACCCTGCCGTGCTTAAATCAAAACAAGTTATGGCTCGTATTATTGGACAAACCGGCCCTAGTTTTAATGATGACTTGAATGATTATAAGAATCAAGTTTATGACATGCTAAATTACAATCTTAACAAAGATTTTGATGGCAGAAAAATATTGGGTGATAATGCAGATGATTTCAATACTAAATATTATGGCAATAATACTGTTTATGGACCTGATAAAAAACAAGCGCTTCATGGCACTCACGTAGCGGGAATTATTGCTCAAAGTAGAAACAACAAACTCGGTGGTGATGGTATTGCAGACAATGTAGTAATTATGGCGATTCGCGCAGTTCCAAATGGAGATGAATATGACAAAGATATTGCCTTGAGTATTCGATATGCAGTTGATAATGGTGCAAAAGTAATTAATGGAAGTTTCGGGAAAAGTTATTCTCCTCACAAACAATGGGTATACGACGCCATTAAATATGCAGAAAGTAAAGATGTTTTAATTGTTCATGCTGCTGGAAATGATGGAAAAGACATTGACATTGAAAGTAATTTTCCAAATGATTCTGATGATAAAAAAACAGAATTTGCAGATAACGTTATTACTGTAGGAGCTTTAAACAACGAATATGGTGCAAATCTAATTGCTCCGTTTTCTAATTATGGAAAACTTAATGTAGATGTTTTTGCTCCGGGAATGCAAATTTACGCCACTACTCCAAACAACACTTATAAATACGAACAAGGAACCTCAATGGCTTCTCCAAATGTGGCTGGTGTTGCGGCTTTAATACGTTCTTATTTTCCTAATTTAAAAGCAAAACAGGTAAAATATATTCTTATGAATTCTGGAACTGCTATAGAGTCTAATGTTGAAGTAGGTGGGGATCCAAAAGATTTACGCCCTTTAAGTCAAATTTCAACTTCCGGTAAAATGGTCAATGCTTACAATGCTTTTAAAATGGCAGAACAGATGTCGCCAAAACCTAAAAAGAAAAAAGTAAGAGGATAATCAATTTTTTCTTCTTCTATTAAAATGAGCTTGTGAGATTACTAATCTTCAAGCTTATTTTACTTTTATAAAATATCAAACCTAAAGCTATGAAAAAATATTTTTTGCTTCTTTTCTTATTTATTTCCATTTCTACAGTATGGTCTCAGAGTAGTAATTACTGGCAACAGAAAGTTGATTATACAATGAATGTTACCATAGACGCCAAAAATTACCAATACAAAGGAAATCAAACTTTAGTGTATACCAATAATTCTTCAGACACTTTGAAGCGGGTTTTTTATCATTTATACAACAATGCTTTTCAACCAGGAAGCGAAATGGATGCACGCGTACAATCTATTGCTGACCCAGATCGTAGAATGATTCTTAAAACAAAAGTTGATGGAAAAGAAATCAAAGAAAGTCGAATTGCAAAATTAAAACCAAATGAAATTGGCTATTTAAAAATTTCAAATTTCAAACAAGATGGTTCGGTTGCAATTGCTAAAGAAGTGGGCACTATTCTCGAAGTTACTCTAGCAAAACCTTTATTACCGAATGCTAAAACTACTTTAACTCTTGACTTTGATGGGCAAGTACCTGTTCAAATTCGCCGATCAGGAAGAAATAATGTTGAGGGAGTTGAGTTTTCTATGTCACAATGGTATCCGAAAATGGCTGAATTTGATTTCGAAGGTTGGCATGCTGATCCTTATATTGCCAGGGAATTCCATGGTGTTTGGGGTAATTTTGATGTCAATATTACTATTGATAAAGACTATATTTTAGGTGGAAGTGGTTACTTACAAAACAAAAATGACATTGGAAAAGGCTATCAAGACGCAGGTGTGGTTATTAATTACCCTAAGAAAACCAAAACGTTAACATGGCATTTTATTGCTCCAAATGTTCATGATTTTACTTGGGCTGCAGATAAAAATTACTTGCATGATGTGTTTCAAATACCAAACGGAACTACATTACATTTTCTCTACAAAAACAATCCGAAAATTATCGATAATTGGAAAAAAGCAGAACCCGAAACGGCTCGATTGATGCAATTCTACAATCAAACGGTAGGCAAGTATCCTTATGATCAATATTCCGTTATTCAAGGCGGTGATGGCGGAATGGAATATGCCATGTGTACCTTGATTTTAGGTGAAGGCGACTATGATGGATTGATTGGTGTGATTGCTCATGAAATGGCGCACTCGTGGTTTCAACACCTATTGGCTTCGAACGAAAGTAAACACGGCTGGATGGACGAGGGTTTTACTTCTTTTTTAGAAGATTTAGGCATCAATGAAATCGCCACTAAAAAAGCAATCAATCCGCATGAAGGTTCCTATAATGGCTATTATTTTATGGCAAACTCAGGAAAGGAATTACCGCAATCTACTCATTCGGATCGGTATGATTTCAATCAAATGTATAGCATAACTTCGTATAGCAAAGGGGATGTTTTTTTAGCTCAATTGGGTTATTTGATTGGTAAAGACAATTTGATGAAAACTGTGAAACGTTATTTTGATGAATTTAAATTTAAACATCCAATACCGAATGATATCAAACGAACTGCAGAACGTGTTTCGGGGGCCAATTTAGATTGGTATCTCACCGACTGGACGCAAACTACCAATACGATTGATTATGGAATAAAAAGCGTTTCTGAAAAAGACAATATCACTACAATCGAATTAGAACGTATCGGTAGAATGCCAATGCCTATTGATTTGACCGTTGATTATTTGGATGGCACGAAAGAAACTTTTTATATTCCATTGCGCATGATGAGCTTTGTAAAAGAAAATCCGAATCCAGAAATCAAAAGAACTGTTATGTCAGATTGGGCTTGGGCGAATCCAACATATAAGTTACAACTTTCAAAACCTCAAAGTAGTATTCAGAAAATCACGATTGACGAAAGTGGCTTGATGGCAGATGTTAAAAGAGATAACAATGTTTATCCAAAAGAAGTAAAACCAGAAGTAAAAAAATAAAAACAAAATACATATAAAAAGCCTTCCTAAATGTACCGGAAGGCTTTTTAATTGTAATTATTATATATCCTCTTTATATGCTAGCAGTTGTTTCTTCAACTTGAGGATCACGCTTGTTTTGTTGACCTTAGCTCGATTGTATGATGTAAAGTTAGTTGGAATTGACACTCTTTATTTTACATCATTTGGGTATTAAATTACAAAATTCACATACTCTTTTTTTGTCTTTTTTAAAATCTAGCGGCCAATTCTGTTAGTGGTTTCTTTTTTATATAAAAACGGTTCGTACCTTTGCCAAGTTGTATACAAAATCCAAATGAATTTCACTTATCCTAAATCCGAAAAACTAAAAAGCAAAAACACAATTGATCTTCTTTTTTCTGAAGGTAAATCGGTTTCAAAATACCCCTTGCGCCTGGTGTATGCTCCTTTAATTGGGGAGATTGAAAGTCCAATAAAATTTGGCGTTTCTGTCTCAAAAAAATATTTTAAAAAAGCCGTTGAGCGTAATTATTTTAAAAGAGTTTTGCGAGAATCCTATCGGTTAAACAAACATATACTTCCAGATTTTGCTAAAAAACCATACGCAATGATGTTTTTCTATCAAACGAATGAGCACTTGTCTTATGATGAAATTAATGCAAAAACAATACAATTGTTTGAGAAATTTAAAATTCAAATTAATTCAGAAACGAATAATTAAGTTCAAATCTCATTCGGATTCACTAAGGTAATCCTAATAATTATTGTTTTTACCCGTTAAACTTTTATATTTGACGTCAATTCGAGAATTCGAACATTTTAAGTATTCCAATGAAATTAAATTCCAAGCTCTCAATTTTTAAAAAAAGATATCTTATTCCAATACTTTTAAGTGGGTTTTTATTCATTGGTGTTAGTTTTAAAGAAGATTTTTTTGAAGTTGCGAAACAAATTGAAATATTCACCAGCCTTTTTAAAGCGGTGAATTCTAATTACGTAGACGAAACCAATCCTGGGGAATTAATGGACAAAGCCATCAAAAGTATGTTGGCCGATTTAGATCCGTATACCAATTATTTTAACGAACAAGACGTTGTAAAATTTAAAATCAACAACACCGGAGAATATACCGGTATAGGTGCGTTAATCACGCGTAAAGAAGACAAACTTATAGTTAAAGAACCGTATAAAAATTTTCCGGCAGACAAAGCGGGATTGAAAGCGGGAGATGAAATTATTCAAATAGGAGATGTTGAATTGAAAGACTTTAAAGACGATGCTTCACAATTGCTAAAAGGAGCAAAAAACACTAAAATCACTTTAAAATATATTCGTCAAGGAAAAACATTAAGTACTCAAATTGTTTTGGATGAAGTTGAAATCAAAGCGGTTCCTTTTTTTGGGAAAATAGATGATAAAACAGGTTATATTGTTTTAACACAGTTTAATAATAAAGCCGCTCTGGAAACCAAAGAAGCTTTAGAACAATTAAAAAGAGATGGGGCCGAAAGAATTGTTTTGGATTTAAGAGGGAATCCGGGTGGTTTATTGAACGAAGCGGTGAATATTTGTAATCTTTTTGTTCCTAAAAATGAAGTTATCGTTACTACAAAATCGAAAATTGAGAAACACAATAACACTTATAAAACCAATAAAGAACCTATAGATACTGAAATTCCTTTAGCCATTATTGTCGATGGCAAAAGTGCTTCTGCCTCTGAGATTGTATCGGGCGCTTTACAAGATTTAGACCGAGCGGTCATTATTGGTTCCCGAAGTTTTGGAAAAGGCTTGGTGCAACGACCTGTCGACTTGACTTACGGAACCCAAATTAAGATTACAATTTCCCGCTATTACACGCCTTCTGGACGATGCATCCAAGCGTTAGATTATTCTCATAAAGACAAGGATGGTAAAGCGATACGCACCACTTCCGAAAAATACAATGCTTTTAAAACTAAAAAAGGAAGAACGGTTTATGATGGCGGTGGTATTCTTCCCGATGTTGTTTTAGACGAAACTAAACTTAGCCCAATAACAGAAGCGCTAGTAAAGAACGACGGGATATTCAATTTTGTGACAGAGTATTATTATAAGAATCCTACTTTAGGAACAACAATTCCGACTGTGACAGAGGCTGACTTTATTGCATTTAAAGCTTTTTTGAAAAAACAGAACTTTAATTTTGATTCCGAATCCGAATTGGCTTTAAAAAACACCTTGGCCGCTGCCAAAAAAGATAAAATTGATACCGCAATAACTATTGAATACAATCAATTATTAGCTGCAATTCAAAAAAGCGAAGAAGCGCAATTGAATGAGAATCAAAAAGAAATAAAAAATCTAATATTAGATGAAATCATCAAGCGTTACCAATACAAAGAAGGATTGTATCAATACTATATCAAAAATAATATTGAAGTAAAAAAAGCAACTTCTATTTTAAGTAATCAAGCAGAATACGCTAAAATTTTAACTAACTAATGAGGCAAGTAATTCTATTTTTTCTTTTGTTATTTAGTGTGTTTGTTGCTGCACAAGAAGAAGTGGTTCAATCTGTATATTTTGATACTTCAAAATTTAATTTAGATGAAAAACAAGGAAATACTGTCGTAGATTTTATTAAAAATACCGATTCTACACGTATTGAATCGATTCAGATTTTTGGATATACTGACGATATCGGAAAAGAAGCTTACAATTTTAAATTGTCAACAAATCGAGCCAATGCTATTCGAGAAAAGCTAATTCAAAGCGGGATTAAAAACAAAATTATCGTTACTATCGAAGGCAAAGGCCGTATCTTAATTGACGATGACGTTGTGGAAAATCTTCCTGAGAAACGTTCTAAGAATCGTCGCGTAGATATCGTTTTAAATTTAAAGGAATTGCCAAAAATAGAAATTCCGGGTTTTTACACTACTATCCAAAAAAATCATATTGTTGGCGATCACGTGTATCTCGAGAATTTATTATTCGAACGCGGCAGCAGTAAACTTACTTTTCAAGCCAAAACACAACTCGATAAAATTGCCAAATTACTTTTGAAATATAGAAAACTCGAATTTGAAATACAAGGGCATGTATGCTGTACACCTCCGTATCAGAAAGAAGCCATTGATAGAGAAACCAGAAAGCGAAATTTATCAAGTAACCGGGCAGAATCTGTTTTTAAATATTTAACTTTTAAAAAGATTGCAAAAACAAGAATGACTTTTAAAGGGTATGGGAATTCTGTTCCCTTGGGCAAAGGATCTGAGTATGATAGACGTGTAGAATTGGTCATTACGAAAATCTAGTGAGATATTTTCATTTGTATATGGGGAATATCATCTTCCAAATAGGTTTCACTGGTTACTTCAAAACCATGACTTTCATAAAACTTTTGTAAATACAGTTGCGCAGAAATTGTAATTGTTGACGTATTGTAATTGTCTTTAATCGCAGCAATGGCTTTTTGCATCAATTCGTGCCCCCATTTCTTGTCGCGACTACTGGCGTCGACGACTACACGCCCAATCGAAGCTGCTCCAAAATAATCTCCCGCATCAAAAAGTCTTGCATAGGCTACAATTTTTGAATCGTATTCGCCAATAAGATGCAAAGCCTTTGCATCCTTTCCGTCAATGTCTTGGTAGACGCAATTTTGCTCCACGACAAACACTTCACTTCGTAATTGTAATAAATTATATAGCTCGGTTGTAGATAGTTCCTGAAATCGCTTTATTTTCCATGCTAACATCATTGCTTTTTCTTTTGAGGTTTCTTGATAAACTCTATCGACTTAATAATTGCTTCTAGTTCGAACATTAAATCTCTTTTCTCTTTTGACGGATCATAGCAAAATCCTTCTAAGACCAGAATTCTTTTGTTCGCTCGATCAATGATGTTGTAATTGATGAAAGGTCCGGACATAAAATCATTTTTGAGTTCCCACGTGCCTTTAGTTTCGTAGGCTTCTTTCCCTTTAATATTGATGTGAAATAAATACGGCGCATACGAATCTTCTGTAACCATTTGGGTATTGCGAGCCTTGCCGTGGATGTACAAGTTCCCAATCGAGTCGCGTGTTCTGATGATACTCCGTGTTATGGGAAGATTGCGGTTGATCGCGCCAAGAGGTATTTGGTAAATCAAAACGCTGGTATTGCCACTTGTGATTTCCTTTTTGAGCCAGATAAACTTGCGTCGTTCCAACACATAGTTATAGCCTTTTGGAATTTTGAGATCGATTCTGAATTTTTTATTGATTTTCTTTGTACTAATGATTGCGGTATCAATAGCGCGTTGGTTTTCTTCTATTTCGGTTTGACGCATTTTGGAAATTATAGTCGATGCGTTTTTTTCAATCAAATCAAGAATAATTGGCGTCGTTTTTCCTGAAATGTGAATCACGTTTTGGGGAAAAGCGTACTCATTTTCGATAATCTCGAATCTGTTTTTTGATTCTTTTTTAATGACAATAATATTTCTAGAATTAATCATATAGCCCTCCAACAGTTTTACAGGGAACTGGTTGATTGTAAAAAGAGGTTCTTCTTGAGGCAAACCAACGACTGGCGAGGCAAATTTATTTCGAATTGTATCACCGATTTCGCCGTTCCACAACGGGTCGTCGATGATGACAGAGATTGTATTTATTTTGCCGGTTGTTTTTTCTTTCTCCTTGTAGTTTTTAAACTGGCAAGACTGCAAAAAAACAGAAAAAATAAGCACAAAAAAAAGGGCTTTTTTCATATTGTGTTTACTATGAAATAAGCCCTAAATTTAGTTAGTTTTTTTAAACTATCCGTTAATTTTCAATTTCATTCCTGGTTTTAAAGAATTACCGTTGATTCCGTTCCATTTTTTGATATCTGAAACACTAACTCCAGGGTATTTTTTGGCAATGCTAAAAAGAGAATCTCCTTTTTTAACGTAGTAATGATTCTCTGCTTCTGATTTTGAAACTTTATCTTTTTTGGTCGTTCTTTCAGCAACTGATTGACTGCTATCGACGATTAATTTTTTAGAAACTATTAATTTATCGCCCAATTGAATCGTATCATCTTCAAGATTATTCCACATTTTTAAATCTGAAATAGCCACATTGTTTTTTCTAGCAATTGTTCCTAAATTATCTCCTGATTGAACTATATACTCAATGTTTTTAATTTCGGTTTTAGGGGCAATTTGTACTTTTTCTTCACTATTGGTGATGTCAGCAATTTTAAGTTTGCTTTCTAATTGAATCGTATTATCTTGTAAATTATTCCACTTTTTCAAATCATCAATAGTAATGTTGTGTTTTTTAGCGATTGTAGATAAATTATCACCTTGTTCAACAACATAAAAATCCTCTGGTTTATTATTGCTTTCTATTGCTTCTTTTTTGGTTTTATCATTCAAAGCAATATTGTCAGACTTAATTAACTTCTTAACTGTTGAAACAATTCTTTCGTTTTTAATAATTTTCAATTCCTTTCCTAATGCAACATTGTTACTTTTAAGTTTGTTCCATTTTTTGATATCGCTCATAGCAACATCATATTTTGCTGCAATTTCACTTAAATTATCACCTTTTCTCACTTTGTGAAATTTCGTCACATCTTGAAAAGTAACTACTTTTTCTTCCTTATATACTTTCTGTTCTTTCGGTGTGGTTTGAGCTATACTATTTGATGTTGTTTTAGTATTGGAAGCCACAGTTGTAGAATCAATTTTTGGTTTTTTGACACGTGCGGCAATTCTTTCGCTGGTAATGATTTTCAATTTTCGTCCAAGCGGTGCCTTGTTACTCTTCAGCTTATTCCATTTTTTGATATCTGACATCGAAACGTCATATCGATCCGCTATTTCGCTTAAGTTATCGCCACGTTTTACTTTATGAAACTTCGTTCTTGAAACTGTATAGCTTTCACCACTTTCAATAGAGTCGCGAGACGCTATAGATTGAAAGCGAGAAAATGGTTTTTCACGCATATCCATTTCGTGTTGCACATAAGCATAAATCTTTTCTTCATTAGAAGTAAAAACGGCTATTTTATCTAACGGCAAACGCAAGAAATGTTTGTTGTCAAAATAAGCTGGAACTACATTCAATTTAAATTGAGGGTTCAACATCTGCAATTGAGCTACTGGAATATCTAATAAATCCGACAGCTGTTTGAAGGATATTTGCTTTTGAATCATAATAGTATCCGTTGCAAAATGCTTTACAATTGCGCGATTAGGAACAATTCCGTGTTCTTTATGGTATTCATAAATATACATTGTAGCTAGAAAAGCGGGTACATAACCTTGTGTTTCTTGTGGTAAATATTTTCTAATATTCCAAAAATTTTGTTGACCACCAGAACGTCTGATTGCTTTCGCTACATTTCCAGGTCCTGAGTTATAGGAAGCAAGAACCAAATCCCAATCACCAAAAATTTTATACATGTTGGTCATGTATTGTGCGGCAGCTTCACTCGCTTTTAAAGGATCGCTTCTGTCGTCTACATAAGAATCAATACTCAAATTATATTGCTTTCCGGTTTGATACATAAATTGCCAAAGTCCAGTTGCGCCAACTCTTGAAACTGCTTTTGGATTTAAAGCTGATTCTACCACTGCCAAATATTTGATCTCCAATGGCACGTTTTGCTTGGCTAAAGCATCTTCAAAAAGCGGAAAATAATACTCAGAAATCGCCATCAAACGTTCGTAAGCTTTTTTTCTGTTTTTAAGAAAAGACTTTATGATATTTTCTAAACCTTGATTGTATTCGATATGAAATGGAGATTTAGAATCCATGTCTTTCAATCGTTGTTTCAATAAAGCTGTTGGCAATTCATAATCTACTTTTTCATCAAGATTGATGTTTTTGATATCGTTTTCCAAGTCATTATACAAGTCTAAACTTGTCAATTCTTTCATCCATAAGCTATCAACGCATGAAGCGATATTGTCTTTTACGAAAGTTTTTTTGATTGAATCGAGATAGGATACATTACTTTGGGGCTTGGTAAAAAGATCCTGTGCGAAGGTCGTGCTAACAAAAAATAGTATAGTGACGACTGTGATTATTTTTTTTAATTTCATATAGTATATTTTTATTTCTGTAGGTAGAAAGTATGTTCTTAAGCTTCTAAAATTTTTCTTTTCGAGGACGTCTATCATTTCAAATCGTTCTAATTCAAAACATTGTCCGTGGCAAAAGTAGGAATCTTATAATAATTAAAACTATATTTATAACTTAAAGTTGTCCTAAATATTGTAAAAAGTTGCTTCTTGTCGTGTTAATTGTGATTTTAATCGAGGATTGCGGCTATTCCAGGCAAGGTTCTTCCTTCGAGCATTTCGAGCATGGCGCCACCGCCAGTTGACACATAACTCATTTTTTCTTCCAATCCGAACTGTTTTACAGCCGACACAGAATCGCCACCACCAACCAAAGAAAAGGCGCCGTTTGCAGTTGCTTCAGCGATATAATTCCCCAATTCGATGGTTCCGTTAGCAAAAGAAGGCATTTCAAAAACACCCAAAGGTCCGTTCCAGAGAATGGTTTTAGATTCAAGAATGATTTTTTTGAAATTCTCTAATGATTTTGGCCCAGCATCTAAACCTTGCCAGCCATCTGGAATATTGTTCACATCAATAATTTGTGTCTTCGCGTCGTTAGAAAATGCATCTGCAGCAATTACATCAACCGGAATATGAATTTGCACTCCCTTTTCCTTTGCCAATCGCAAAATTTCTAAAGCCAATTCTTGTTTGTCGTCTTCACAAATAGAATCGCCAATTTTCCCGCCGAGTGCTTTTACGAAAGTGAACGTCATGCCACCGCCGATAATCATATGATCTACTTTGTCTAAAATATTTTCAATCACCGTAATTTTTGAAGAAACTTTTGAACCTCCAAGAACGGCGGTTACAGGTTTCTCGCTATTTTTTAAAACTCTGTTTAGGCTTTCTATTTCTCTTGCTAATAACAATCCAAAGCATTTTGTATTTGGGAAAAATTGGGCAATTATTGTTGTAGATGCGTGTGCGCGGTGCGCGGTACCAAAAGCGTCATTCACGTAGATGTTTCCCAATGAAGCCAATTCTTTTGAAAACGCTACATCGCCTGCTTCCTCTTCATTGTGAAAACGCAAATTTTCTAACAATAAAACTTCTCCCGCTTTTAGATTTGCCGCAGCCGTTTGTGCTGGTTCTCCAATACAATTCTCAGCGAATTTTACCGTAACTCCTAGAATTTCCGATGCGGTTGCAAGAATGTGCTTTAAAGAATATTTTGCTTCCACGCCTTTTGGTCTTCCTAAATGCGACATCAAAATGACACTTCCGCCATCGGCAAGGATTTTATCGATGGTTGGTTTGGCAGCTTCAATTCGGGTGGCATCAGTCACATGGAAATTTTCGTCTAAAGGCACATTAAAATCAACGCGAATGAGTGCTTTTTTGTCTTTGAAATTGAAGTCAGCTAGTGTTTTCATGGAAGTTTGGTTTTTTAAATCTGCTGCAAATATACACTTAAATCTTTTTCGAGAAATCCTACGAAGCACAAAACGTGATTGAATAGCCCCGATTGCAGCGGCATCCTTTTTTGTTTTTGAAAGACTGCTCAACTACGCTCGGTGTGACAATAAAACAAAAAAGATATAGCGAAAAGCGGGACGACGGTTGAATCGTGACGAATTGTGCTGCTCCCACACAATAAACTTTGGCTCTTGGCAACTTTCTGTTATATTTGCTCATGCTATTTTCAAAAATTTTAGGACAGGATTACATCAAGAATCACTTGACAAAAAGCGCGCTTTCCGGCCGTATTCCGCATGCGCAATTGTTTGTCGGACCGGAAGGCTGTGGCACTTTGGCGATGGCGATTGCTTATGCGCAGTTTATTTTGTGCAACAATCTGGATTCCGAAAATGCCGGTGGAAATGAAGCATGTAATTTGAAATTTCAAAATCTTTCGCATCCGGATTTGCATTTTGTGTATCCGACTGTTACCACCGAAGACGTAAAAACCAAACCTAAAAGCCTTGATTTTATTACCGATTGGCGGCAATTCGTTGCGGAAAATCCGTATGGAAGCTTGTTTGATTGGTATCAAGTGTTGGGCGTGCAAAACAAGCAAGGAGAAATTCGTGAAGCAGATGCACAGGAAGTTTTGAAATCCTTGGCTTTGAAATCCTATGAAGGTGGTTATAAAGTCATGATTGTTTGGATGGCGGAAAAGATGAATAATACTGCGTCTAACAAGTTGCTAAAACTACTGGAAGAACCAGCGGACAAAACGTTGTTTATTTTGATTGTTGAAAATGAAGAAGATTTGATTCAGACCATTCGATCGCGTTGCCAAGCGCTGCATTTTGGTGCTTTACCTGAAAAGGAAATCACCGCTTCCTTGGTTTCACGTGAAAATATTGAACCTCGATTGGCGTCTAAAATCGCACATCAGGCGCAAGGAAATTACAACAAGGCGTTACAATTGCTGCAAGAAAATGGCGAAGATGCGGTTTTTGAAAAATGGTTTGTCGATTGGGTTCGTGCTGCTTTTAGAGCCAAAGGCAATGCAGCTGCGATTCAAGATTTGATTGCTTGGAGTGAACAAATTGCCGGTTTAGGTCGCGAAACACAAAAGAAATTCTTGAGTTATTGCATTACGATGTTTCGTCATGCTTTGTTGTTGAATTATCAAACGACGAGTTTGGTTTTTATGGAGCCCAAAATCGAGAAGTTTAAATTGGAGAATTTTGCTCCGTTTGTGAATGGCAATAATATTCAAGCGATTTTTCAAGAGCTTTCTGACGCGATGTATCATATAGAACGCAATGGAAATGCGAAAATAATCCTGACCGATTTATCTATCAAACTCACGCGTTTAATTCATAAAAACTAAGCTGATGGTTAATAGTGCTCCCATTCTGATTTTAATTTTTCTTGCCGTAACTTTTATTCAATCTGGTTATGACAAAGTCATGGACTGGAGCGGAAATGTAACTTGGTTGAAAGAACATTTTGCTAAAACTCGATTGAAAAATCATGTGCCATTGGCGTTGCTTCACGTGCTAATTTTGGAATTGATTTCGGGTATTTTGTGTATTGTAGGATGCATCGAATTGTTAGTCAATAGCGGCCGTACTTTCGGCTTGTACGGCGGAATTTTTTCGTGTATTACTTTGATCATGCTATTGTTTGGACAGCGATTGGCGAAAGATTACGATGGCGCAAGAACGATTGTTATTTATTTTGTTCCAGCCGTGATGGTGGTATATTGGTTGAGCTAGAGAGTGGACTTGTTGCTAAACATTCAAACTCGCTCTAAACAATTTTAATTCATCCCAAGTGAATGTATCGCCGTACTTTTCTTTGAGTGGATTGAGCGATTCTTCTTCATAACCTTCGAAAGCTTGCGCTAAGGCTTTTAATTTATCTTCCGGCAGCACTTCTGAAATGGTGACGGCTTTGATTTCAATCAATTTTGCTAAGTGCGTGCAAATGGTTTGTTTGGTCAATTTCCGAATATTGGCTATTTCAGAAATGGTGTTTTTCTCTTGCCATAGTTCATAGGTCACAAGGAAAGTTGATTTCTTCGGTTCTTTGGTCTTCGCCGCTTTTTTGGAGGTGTAGCGTTCTACATCATATTCGTCTTCAATCAAGGTTACGTTTTGCGCTTTGAATTCGGTTTGAATCGCTTCGACTTTATTCGTTTTGTAATTTCTAATCGCTGCGGTGTTGATGTTCTCTTTTGAAATTTCCTGTCCAGTAGCAATGGTTTGAATGAGCACTTTTGCTTTCATCATGCGCAAGATTGCTTTGGTTTGTAATTCTTCCAACTCGAGCAATTCATCAAAATAAGCTTTGGCTTTTTTGACACGTTTGATTTCTTCTAATTTCCATAGAATCTCACCTACCAAACCGTCCATGGCTTTGAAAAAATAATCATACGCCGCTTGTATTCTTTCCGAAACAAAATTGATGTCTACTGAATCAGCCTCGAACACTTTGTTCAATTGATTTAGAAACTTGCGAGCAGGTTCAACCAATTCACCCATGATCTCGGCATTTTGCTTTGCCCAAACGGCGTGCTTTGCCTTTTCAGAAATTTCCGATTTCTCGTTGTAACTGAATTGATGATTACGCCATTCTTGCGCTAAGACAGACCAATCGAAAGTATTTTTAAGATAGGAATGCACAAACTTCATAGTCTCCGTTTGAAGTGTATTTGCTAAAATGGAAGGTTCCGCTTTGTTGGTGGCATAATTCATGACATCTTGATCGCTCGAAATCCCATTCATTTTCAATGGAGAAAGCAAAACCAAGCCGTTTAACGAACGAAGTCGAGAAAGTGCCACATACACTTGTCCAGGAAGAAAAACTTGCGACACGTCGATTGCAGCTTTGTCGAACGTTAATCCTTGGCTTTTGTGAACGGTAATGGCCCACGCCAATTTGATAGGATAATGCACGAAGGTTCCTAAAACTTCTTCTTCGATTTCTTTCGTCATTTCGTTGACAGTGTAGCGGATGTTTTGCCATTCATACTTTTCGACCGCAATGGTTACGTTTTCCTCGGGGAAATTCACTAAAATTTCCTCGGCTGACAGCGACTGTACGACGCCCATTTTTCCGTTGAAATATTGCTTGTTGAAAGACAAGTCGTTTTTGACGAACATTACTTGCGCGCCGACTTTGAGTTCAAGTTGCGCATCAACAGGATATATTTTATCTGGAAAATCGCCGACAATTTCTGGCAAATACTTGACTAGTTTACCTTTGAGATCAACTAAAGATTGCTGATTGATGGCGTCTGCTTTGGCATTGTGAGTTGTTAGCGTGATATAACCTTGATTAGACTTCAGATCAAAATGAGGTTGAACGTAAGCATTTAGTTTTTGAATGTCTTTGGCTGTAATTTCGTTGTTCCGCAGATTATTCAAAATGGAGATAAAGGCATCGTCGGATTGCCGGAATATTTTGGAAAGTTCGATGTAAATGGGCGGATTATTTTGAACCACGTGGGAATGGAAAAAGAACTTCCCTTTATAATATTTTTTCAACACGCTCCATTCTTCGTCTTTCACGACTGGTGGCAATTGCAATAAATCGCCGATATACACCAATTGAACACCACCAAAGGGCATACGGTTTTTGCGAATTGATTGCATGGTAAAGTCGATGGCATCTAACAAATCGGACCGCAGCATGCTGACTTCATCAATAATCAGCAATTCCATATTGCGGATTACCGCCTTCTTGAGTCCGCTCATTTTGAAGTGTCGAACTAGGGTGTTTTTGGTTTCAAATTTTACGAAATCGGAAAAATGTGGCGCAATGGTGTCGGGAATAAATCCACCAAATGGCAACTGAAACATCGAGTGAATGGTAACGCCCGATGCGTTGAGAGCCGCAATTCCGGTTGGAGCGACAACTACTGTGTTTTTGTGTGTGGTTTGAATGATTTCCCGCAGTAGTGTAGTCTTTCCTGTTCCGGCTTTTCCGGTAAGAAAAATAGATCTTTGGGTTTGATTGATAAATTGAAGCGTGTATTTTGCTTCGGCTGAGATAGTTTCCATTTGGCTTAGATTAGAAAACAAAAATAGTGATTTTTATTTTTCAATGCTTGTTAAATAGTCATTTACAATTTTAGAACACTTAAGCGCGCCTACATTATTAAGATGGTCCGCATCATAGAAATCTTCCTCGGAGAAACGAGTATCGTCAAATAGATTGAGATAAAACACGTCGTTTGGATTCTTAGTTTGAAACTCGGAACAAGTCGCTTTAATTTTGCTTAATTTATTTTGATTCAAGTAGCTTTCAAATATTTTTGTTTGTGGCATTGAAACAATGAGAACTTGTATCTTTCTTTCTTTACATCTATTAATAATGCTATTGATTCTGCTTTTATTTAATTCAAAATCCATTAAACCATCTTCTTGAACGACAGCTCTTATTTTCGCTATTTGAATCGCTGGAATTCTATCTTCTTTTTTATAATTAGTTCCCCAACCCAAAGAATCACAATCGACAATAGTGCCTTTTTTAATATATCTTTTTATCAAATCTCTTGATTTATAGAAGCTTTGAGTTAGGGCCAAACTATAATTTCTAGGGTCTAGATTTGAAATTAATGGGATTTCTAAATGCATGAATCTTTTGTAAAAAAATTTTCTCCAACCGTCATCCCCTGAATTATCTATTTGGCTCAGATTAGTATATTCAATACAAAAAACAACTTGCTTTAATTTTGGAAGTTTATTAAGGTATTTTTCAAATAATAAATTGTCAAAATAAATAGTTTGACTTACGTTAGAGAGGTTAAATGCTTTTTTAGAAAAAAATTTTGGGTTTAACCCATACAAACAATGGGAATCTCCAAACAAAAGCGTTTCTGTTTCGTTGGATTTATTGTTAATTTGTTGATTTTTAACACTATAATTATTTGGGATAAATCTGTAGAAAACTTCTAATCCAATAAACATTAAAGTGAATGGAATGCAAAATAAAATAAATTTTAGTATGAATTTTCTCATTACCACATGAATGAATAGTGTTTGATAAGGTTAAAAAAAACCTCAATCTATTTCTGGATGAGGCTTAAATTTATTTAATATTTGATGATTTTGTAAATTATTTTTTTACTTCTTTTTTATCTTCTGACTTATACTTATCATTTAATAATTTGATGATTTCTTTTGTAATATCATATTTGTCTTCAGCGTATAAAACAGTAGCCGCCTCACCTGTTCCGTAGATATAGGAGTATCCTTTTTGTTTTCCGTAATCTTTAATGAATTTTTTTACTTTTTTTACTAGAGTGTCCATTTCAACGCCGCTTTCTTCTCTAATTTGCTGAACCATTGCTTGTTGGGCATAAGTCAATTCCTGTTCTTTCTTTTGCAAACGAGAACCATTTTCTTGGGCCCATGCTTGTCCCTTTGCTTGTGCATTTTTCTGAAAACTCGAAGCTTCTAATTTAAATTTAGCCACTTCAGCCTCTAACTCTTTTCCCATTTCTTCCGACTTGGATTTGTATTTTGATTCAATATCCTTTGATTCCGTATACTCTTCTAACAATTTTGAAGTGTCTACATAAGCGGTTTTCATTTCTTTAACCGAAGTAGTTTTATTACAGGAAAAAAGTGTAAAAGCAAGAGTAATAATTAGAAGTGTTTTTTTCATTTTTATTTTATATTAAGAATTCAAATGTATTAAAATTTAGTTGTTTTTGATAACATAAATATGTGAAGAATATTCTTTGTTTTTTGTTGCTTTCCAATTGGATTTTAAACCAATAAAAAAAGCTTTTATAAAATTCATATATCCGTTTTTGTATTTTTCTGAGAGTAGTGCCACGTAAAAAGAATCGAAATACATCGGAATTATTTTTACTAATTGTAGTTTTTCTCTTTCAAAAAGATGCTGAATTGATTTCTTAGAAAAGTGCCATAAATGTCTTGGTACATCATAAGCTGCCCAAAAAACACCATAATGTTTCGCGTCGTAAGAATTGAAATTAGGAACAGCGATTAGTATTGTTCCATTAGTTTTTAATAATCGTTTAAGTTCTTTAATTTGAGAATTTACATCGGGTACGTGTTCTAAAACATGCCACATAGTAATCACGTCAATAGAATGATCTTCTAAACTTCTTGTGCTTTCAATGTATGAAACGTTTTTGGTTTTAGCTATTTGTTTGGCTTTGTCACTAGGTTCAACACCAATTGTTTGCCATCCGTTTTGATTAGCAATTATAAGAAAATCTCCTGTTCCTGCACCAATATCTAATAAAACGCCTTTTGTTTTTTGAAGTTCGTTGATTAATTTGAGTTTACTTTTTAGAGCACTATTTTTAACAACTTGATAGGCTTTTTCGAACAAGGATCTTTTACTGTCTGTATGAGAAATGTAATCGTCACTCTCATAATAAGAAGCTAAATCCGTTTCTTTTGGTTGTGGATAAGTAAAGACCAAATCGATTGTGTCGTCTTTATATAATTGGAATTCCTCTTTGGAAATAGAATGATCTTTTAGAGTAAGATAATGTTGGTAATTCGAAATGTCCATTATTGATTGTAGTATTCGTCTTTTAATTTTTTTAAATAATTCACAACGGTATTTTGATAAAGAGATTCATTTGCTAAGCAATCTTCATTGTTTAGATTAATTACTGAAAAAGCAATAAATTGACGTTGCTCTTCAATTTGATCGTTTTTAGGCTGTAAATTTATTACAGCATAATTAGAACTATTGAAATATTTTTCAAATTCTGCATTGTCATAAAGAATTAATTTGAATTTGTTTTTATCAATAGTTATCCAATATTCATTTGTGTAATAATTTTCTGTTTTAAACTTTATGGATAGGAATTTTTCAATAGTTAAATTCTTAGTGTTGTTTTCAAATAGAAAAGCATTTATACTTTCGTGGCCTAATATTTCTTTACCATTTGGCACTAAAATATAATCAGAAATTTGAATTGTTTGTCTAGAACTATAACAACTTATTAAAACAAATAGTAAGAACACAATGGAATATTTCCCTTTGTTTTCAAGTGATTTGATATATCGTTCCACGTGAAACATTTATCTTCCCATATAAATTAACAGCACAGAAATGTCACTTGGAGAAACACCGCTAATACGCGAAGCTTGAGAAATAGTAACAGGACGTATCGTTGTTAGTTTTTGTTTGGCTTCTATTGACATTGATTTAATTTTATAATAATCAAAAAATTCTGGAATTTTTACATCTTCTAATCGAGTTAGTTTATTGGCGTTGTTCCTTTCTTTTTCAATATAGCCCGAATATTTTACTTGAATTTCAGCTTGTTCTAATATCTCTTGATCTAAAGGAGTTTCTTCTAGATAAGTAATTACTTTATCGAATTTCAATACATCTTCTAATCCAATTTGAGGTCTTGAAAATATTTTAAACATTTTATCCGATTGAGTCACTAAAGCCGTTTCTTTTGATTCTAAAATAGGATTTACTTCCGCAACACTTACGCTGGTTTCTTTAAAAAAAGAAACCAATTTTTCAGATTCTTCGAATTTATATTCCATTCTTTTTAAACGTTCTTCTGAAGCTAATCCAATAGCGTTTGATTTTGGCGTAAGTCGATAATCAGCATTGTCTTGTCTTAATAAAGTTCTAAACTCAGCTCTTGATGTAAACATTCGATAAGGTTCTTCAGTACCTTTTGTGATTAAATCATCGATTAATACTCCTATATAAGCCTCATCTCTTTTTAAAATGAGAGGTTCTTCTTCTTTTACTTTTAATGCCGCGTTAATACCCGCCATTAATCCTTGAGAAGCAGCTTCTTCGTAACCAGTAGTCCCGTTGATTTGACCTGCAAAATACAATCCTTCAACCAATTTAGTTTCTAAAGTATGTTTTAATTGAGTTGGGGGGAAATAATCGTATTCAATAGCATACCCAGGTCTGAAAAATTTTACTTTTTCAAATCCAACAACAGAACGTAATGCTTTAAATTGTATTTCTTCTGGTAAGGAAGTTGAAAAACCATTTACATATACTTCAACTGTATTCCATCCTTCAGGTTCAACAAACAATTGATGTCTTTCTTTATCCGCAAAACGATTGATTTTATCTTCAATTGACGGACAATATCTCGGCCCGATACTTTTAATTCTCCCATTAAACATTGGTGAACGATCAAACCCTTCCCGCAAGATATCATGAACATCCAAAGAAGTATACGTCATGTGACAAGATTTCTGAATTGTTAATGGTTTTGTGAGATTTGAATAAGAGAATTTATCCGGTTTTTCATCACCTTTTTCCTCATTCATTTTAGAGAAATCCAAAGAACGTCCATCTACCCTTGGAGGTGTTCCGGTTTTCATCCTACCTGATTCAAAACCTACATTTACTAAATCTTCTGTAATTCCATAGGCTGCACTTTCACCTGCTCTACCTCCGCCAAACTGCTTATCTCCAATATGAATCAAACCGTTTAAAAAAGTTCCGTTAGTTAAGACAACCGTTTTTGCTTTTATTTCAATTCCTAAAGAAGTTCTGATGCCGATAATTTGGTTATTCTTTATCAACAATCCTTTAACCATCTCTTGATAAAAATCAAGATTCGGGGTTTGTTCCAACATCAATCTCCATTCTTCAGCAAAACGCATTCGATCGCTTTGAACACGTGGCGACCACATTGCAGGTCCTTTCGATTTGTTTAGCATTTTAAACTGTATTGCGGTATTGTCTGACACAATTCCAGAATAACCGCCCAACGCATCTATCTCCCGCACAATTTGCCCTTTCGCAATTCCGCCCATTGCTGGATTACAAGACATTTGAGCAATATTTTGTAAACTCATAGTAACCAACAATGTTTTACAGCACATATTAGCGGCAGCGGCGGCGGCTTCAGAACCAGCATGCCCAGCACCAACTACTATTACATCGTATTTATCTTGAAACATTATGGTTTTGAATTATTATTCGCATTTGTTTGTTGTTCCACGTGAAACAATTTAATTTTCTCGTCTTCTTTTAGACGCATTTCTTTTTTGTCCTCAACAGACTTGTCTTTATATCCACAATAATGAAGCAGGCCATGAACCATCACTCTTAATAATTCCTCTTCAAAAGAGACTTTAAATTCCAGAGCGTTTTCTTGAACTCTTTGAATCGATATAAAAATATCTCCATGTAGTTCGTTTCCTACAGAATAGTCAAAGCTAATGATGTCAGTTAGTGTGTCGTGATTTAGATATTGTTGATTAATTTCAATTAGAAAATCATCATCGCAAAAGATGTAATTGATATCTCCTCCCTTTTTATTTTCAGAGAGAATAACTCTTGAAAGCCAATTAGAATAATCTGCTTTCTTATTCAGTTTAAACTTTGTTTCGTAATTAAAACTAATCATCTTTTTTAAAATATTCTTGCACTTTCTGATTGAAATTAGATCGTAAAGGTAAACTTTGTCTATTCAATATTTCTACACTATTAAGATATTGTTGTACTGAAGAAGGTAATGCATTAGTCGTGCTATTAAAAGTTTTCTTATTCGTTTCGGATTGACGCTTTTTATCTTCCCCTTGCTCCTGAACTGCCTTTTGAAGTTTCAATAATTCATACTTCAAATTTAAAGTCTTCTGCAATGTTTCGTTATTAAAGCCTTTATTTAATAATTGCTTTTCTATCTGTTTCATTTGCTCCAAAGCATTTTGTCCGTTTCCTCCCATTCCCTTTTTATCTAACTCGTTTTGCAAAGCATCTCTTAATTGTTTTTGCTCTTTGTATATTTCCATAATATTCCTAGCATCTCCTTCACCATCTTCGCCGTTTTCACCATCTTGTCCCTCACCTTCACCGCTTTTTCCATCCTTACCAGACTTTCCTTTATCTCCTTGACCAGGTTTATTACCCTCTCCAGGTTTGCTACCCTCACCGGGTTTCTTTCCCTCACCGGGTTTTTTCCCTTCTCCCGGCTTCGGTCCTTTTTTCATACCTTCTTTCATCTTTTCACTTATCCCGTCTTGTTTCTTTATGATATCTGGAAGTTGCATGCCAGCTCCCTGACCTTTTCCTGGTTTTGGTTTACCCATTCCTGCGCCTGACAAAGACATTTGCATATTATTAAGCAAATCACTTAAGAAATCTGCTAGTTTATTTGCTGAAGAAACAGAATACTGCTGATGTGATAACCCTTTGGGTATTTGTGCTTCTACAAGACTTTCTAATGCTTTATCTATATTGTAATGAACATTTCCAATTTCTTTAGTAATATCTTCCGCTATTTTAGGGTTTCTTAATGACATCGCAAACAAACTGTCATCTACGTGTTTGAATTGTTGCTTTAAATCTTGTTGAATCTTAAGGTTTTTATTAAATGATGGCGAACCTCTCTTTAAACCTCTAAATTGTCCCATTACCTCTTCTTGTGAAAATGAATAGGCTAAAAGATTGTCTAATATCTGGCGAAGCATTTTAACATCTTCTTCCATTTGTTCCATTTCAGCGCCTTCCATGCTTTGCTCCATTTTCATAGACATTTCTTTCATTTTTTTTGAAGCGCTTTTTTGTTTTGGCTTGGCTTTATCTTTCTTTTCTTTTTGTAATTCTTCAGAAGCTTTCTTTAAATCTTCATCAATACTTTTCTCTTTTTCTGCATCATTAGGAATATCAATAGGAGCTTTTAATTCTTTGTTTTCCTTTTGAAGATCTTTTAAATCTTCTTGAATTTTATCAAACTCTTTATTAATTTCATTTTGTTTTTCCGTAGAATTTTCTTTCTCATTCTCGGCTAACTTGTCTTGCTTTTCTGCCAATTTATCTAATTTATCTGCAAGCTGTTCTGCTTTCTTTTCAACATAATATTTCTTAGTCAACTCAACTAATTGCTCTAAATTCTTTGTTTGATTTTTACTGTTTTGCTTGAATTCATCCAGCTTCATCATCAATTCTTCATTCTTAATCTTATCGGTTAATTCTTTTAGTTCGTCCAAAAGTTTTTTATTCTTCTCTAAATCCTTGTCTGCTTTATCTAACCGTTTTTGTAACTCTTCTTTAAATTCATCCTTTTTATCAGTTTTGAATTTGTCCAAATTGTCTTTCATTTTCTCAGCAAATTCCTTCATCATATTGTCTTGTTGTTTTTGACGAATGATAAAATCATTAACTTTCTGTTGGTCTTTAAACTCTAAATTATCTTTCTCTTTATTCGATTTTTGGAGTTTCTCAATTTCGGAAATTTGCTTATCCTGGTTTTTTAAAGATTTCTCTAAACCATTGATATTACTGTTTTGCTGTTGTAAAACTTGATCTTCTTTCTCAACATCCGTAGCAATTCTATTAGAAAAAACAGAAGACTTGCTGCTTTTATAATTGTGAATCGCATCGTTGTCAAAAACTTCAAAATAATACTCATACGATACGCCTTGTTCAACGGGTAATGTACTTGGAAATGAGAAAACAAATTGATCGTACACCTCTTTCTTTATATTCAAGATAGCTTTCTTTGTGGTTTGTGGTTTGTCCTTTTCGTAATAAACCACATTCAATTTATACAATCCATAATCATCCGAAATCTGCCCAATTACATATTTTTTCTCTGTTCGTAAACTGTCTGGTGCATTGTCAACCGTGATTGTTGGAAACTGATCTTTGATAACAGAAATCTGATAATTCAGTTTTTCATAATTAGAAACTCTATCATTTGAAGTAATAATCTGATATTCTGTATTTTGAAAAATTGATTTAGATAAAGAAAAAAAGTTCTCATTCTTCATAAATGCAACACTTGATACTAAATCTGTCCAAACTACTTTTTGAGTAGCTTGTGTATTTATTTTCCATAAAACCTTAGTGCCTTCTGGAATTATTGCATTTCCAGATCCTTTAATTAATTCCTGTTTTTTATTCAGATAAGACGGAAATATCAATTGCATTTCAAAATTAGCAATCGAAGGTACGGTAATCACTTTCAATTCATATTCCTCAGAAGTCACGGTGTTTGCCTCAACATAAAAAGGAATTGAATTTACTGGTTTTGGAAATTTATATTGAAATTCTCCCGGCTTCACCGATTCCATAAAATAACTTTCGCCTTCAATAAAAATCATTACATTCTCTGGAATCACTTTTCCTTTCGTCTGAATTATTAAAGTGAAATCCTTGTTCTGCTCAGTCTGAATTTGTTTGTTTACCACTACAAATTGAAACGGTGCTGGAGGAATAAATTGATTTTTAAAATGGACCACTCTATTCAAGCTTTGAGAAATCATATCGCTGTTTCCAGATATATAGAAAAAAGCAAAAAACATTAAGGGTAAAATCGCTAAAGGAAGAAATTTTTTATTGCTTTTAAAATTAATGGCATTACTAAACGGAATTGGCTGTAAGGAATTGGCTTTCTGATCAATTGAAGCAACGAGTAATTCTGATGGATTGGTGTTGGAAGACAATTGAAGAAAATTAGTCAACTTATCGCTTACTTCCGCAAAATGATTTCCAATAATAGTTGAAGCTTCATTGTAATCTATTCCTTTCTGAATTTTAAATAACTTAAAAATCGGAAATAGGATGTAACGCAACAATAAAAACAATTCTACTCCAACAAAAGCCCAAAATAAAACAGTTCTTCCTATTGGTTTTAACCAAAGAAAATATTCAATAAAAAGAATAAATAGGAAATACAACAATCCTAAACCAATAAAAAATAATATTCCACGAATCAATTCATTCGTATAATACTTCTTTATAAAAGCTTCTAATTTTTGATAAATAACTCCTGAAGAATCCAAAGAAAAGTGTTTTATTTAATAACCGATAAAAGTACGATTTTATCTGAATTAGAAAACGTTAAAAAAAACGCAAACTTTTACAATTGGAAATCGCAATAAGTTTTACTAATTTTAATTCAAATTCAAACTGATTATGAAATATTTATGGGCATACAGTATTCCATTAATAGGCGTTTTAGGCATTTACTTTGGCGGTGTTTGGATGTATGCTGCTTTGGTTTTTGCTTTCGTATTCATTCCAATTTTTGAATTGTTATTACCTATTGACACCCGTAATTATGAAAATTCAGAGGTTGAAGAAAGAAGCCAAAATGTTTATTTTGATATTTTGTTGTACTTAAATGTTCCCATAGTTTTCAGCATACTTATTTATTCTCTTCACAAAATAACCGCCTACTCCTTGACGCAATCCGAAATTATTGGAATGACAATAAGTGTCGGAATCATTTTAGGTTCTAATGGAATAAATGTCGCACATGAACTCGGACATCGAACTTCATTTATTGAAAAAATGTTGGGTAAATTGCTTTTAATTCCAAGTCATTATACGCATTTTTTTATCGAACACAATCACGGACATCATCTTCATGTTTCAACTCCTGAAGATCCATCCACCGCCAAATACAATCAAAATCTTTATTCTTTTTGGATTCAAACCGTACTTGGAACCTATACAAAAGCGTGGAAAATTCAGCTAAACCTGAATAAAAATGAGAAGCGCACGTTTTTATCTCTCAAAAATGATATGTTCTGGTTTACAATTATTCAAATTTTTTACTTAGTACTTGTTTATTACTTCTTTGGGTTAAATGGCTTATGGTTTGCGATTTTTGTCGGTATAGTGGGTTTTTTATTGCTTGAGACAATCAACTACATCGAACATTATGGTTTGAAAAGAAATCAATTAGCTTCTGGCAGATACGAACGTGTTTCTGAAAAACATTCTTGGAATTCGAATCATATTCTTGGAAGAATCATGTTGTATGAACTCACTCGTCACAGCGACCATCATTACAAATCTCAAAAAAAATATCAGGTTTTAGAATACCATGATGTAAGTCCACAAATGCCCTATGGTTATCCTACAAGTATGGTTTTGGCATTTTTTCCACCATTATGGTTTGCAGTAATGAATAAAAGAATTCCGCTTGAAATGCGATGAAAATTCTTCTTCGAATGAGACATACATAATCTGAAAATCCAAACCTTGATTTACTATCTTTGCCGAAAATTTTCAATACCATGTCAAAACCTGTTAGAGTTCGTTTTGCTCCAAGTCCAACCGGACCATTACATATTGGTGGCGTTCGTACTGCCTTATTCAATTATTTATTTGCTAAAAAACATAACGGTGTTTTCTTTCTCAGAATAGAAGATACAGACCAAAACCGCTTTGTTCCAGGAGCCGAACAATACATTTTTGAAGCATTAGACTGGCTCGGAATTGCACCTAGTGAAACCGTTGGAAAGAATGAAAAATATGGTCCATACAGACAAAGTGAACGAAAAGCAATTTACAAACAATATGCTGACCAATTAATTGCTTCTGGAAATGCATATTATGCTTTTGATACAGCTGAAGCACTCGATTTACATAGAAAACAACACGAAGATCAAGGCAAAACTTTTATATACAATTGGCACAATCGTGAAAAACTGGATACTTCATTGGTGCTTTTAAAAGAAGAAACGGAAAAACGAATTGCTGTTGGCGAAGATTTCGTCATCCGTTTTAAAACACCTGTTGATGAGACATTACACTTACATGATATTATCCGTGGTGATATTCAATTTGAAACCAATCTTTTAGACGATAAAGTTTTGTTCAAAAGCGATGGTATGCCAACCTATCATTTAGCGAATATTGTTGATGATCATTTGATGGAAACTTCTCACGTAATTCGTGGAGAAGAATGGTTACCATCAATGCCGTTACACGTTTTGTTGTATCGCTCTTTTGAATGGGAAGCGCCAGAATTTGCACATTTACCTTTAATTTTAAAACCAATTGGTAACGGAAAATTATCCAAACGAGACGGCGATAAATTAGGATTTCCGGTATTTCCACTCGAATGGACAACAGCAGAAGGTGTGTCATCTGGCTACAGAGAAAACGGATTTTTCCCAGAAGCAGTCATCAATTTCTTAGCGCTTTTAGGCTGGAATGATGGCACTGATAAAGAATTATTTTCATTAGACGAATTGGTGGAAGCTTTCGATTTGAATCGAGTGCATAAATCGGGAGCCAAGTTTGATCCTGATAAAAACAAATGGTTCAATCACCAATATTTACAAAAACAATCGAACGAAAGTTTAGCAAATTCCTTTTTACCAATTCTTAATAATAAAGGGATTTCTATTCCTAAAGAAAAGTTAGTTAGAATAGTTTCTTTAATTAAAGAACGAGCCCATTTTGTTTCTGAATTTTGGGAAATGAGTGATTTCTTTTTTGAAGCGCCAATGTCTTATGATGAAAAAGCATCGAAAAATTGGAAAGAAGATACACCAGCATTGATGGGGCAATTGATAGAAATCTTAAAATCTATCGAAGATTTTAATTCAATTAATATAGAAACCATCATAAAAAATTGGATGACTCAAAACGAAATCGGCATGGGAAAAGTGATGCAACCCTTTCGATTGAGTTTGGTTGGTGCACTCAAAGGGCCACATTTGTTTGATATTGTTGAATTGATTGGGAAACAGGAATCTATCAATAGATTAGAGAATGCCATAAAAATGTTATAAAAAAAACTCCCTAAATAGGGAGTTTTTTTTATAAACTAATTAGCAGTTGTGCGCCAAGTAATCCGATATTTCCTTTGAATTTATTACCACCATTCAAAGCCTTCAAATCATCGTCTTTATTGAGTTTGTTCATAAAATTATTCACTCCATATTGGTAAAAAATAACGGCTTTAACTCTTTTGCTGCCAGCTGTTAACCCAAAATATAAGTTTCCATTAATTGTTGTTACATCAACAATATCTTCTGCTTTTAAGAGCGTTCCAGTAAGCACATTTGCTTCTTTATTTGATGCCACTTTAAGTTTTCCATTGACTTGTAATACCGGACCAAAATCGACAGCAAAATAATCTTCAACAATATTGTAACTCAATAAAAGTCTAACTTGAACACCTTCTACAGTATATTTTACATCTTCTTTTTTAAAGGAAGCATTAACGGTTTCAAGTGAAAAATTGTTATTGAAAAACTGCATTCCGAAAGTCATGCTGAAATCATTGTAGAAATTTCCTCTTACAGATAATCCACCCATAAAACCCGATTCAGGTTTTGCTTTAAAATTACTTGACAATAATGACATCTGGCTAATACCCGCAGAAATTCCGATGCGATTGCCATCTTTTTCCCTGTATTGTGCATTCACTTGAAAACCAATTAAAACAACGGCTAATAGTATAAGAAGTTTTTTCATATTGTAAATTTATAGGCGCTAAAATACTCTGTTTTTGTGGCATTTAGCAGACAATTTCTAACAAATATTATGTTTTTTTAAATTTTTTAAACAGCCATTTTACTACATAAGGAAGTGCCATATTGATAATGGTCATATATGATTCGGAGAAAATTGTTTTGTAGGAACTCAAAAAATTGCTGACAATACCTTGTGGCGTGAAACTTTCTCTGGTTTTTTGAACACTCAACAAAAGTTTTTGATATTGAATTTCTTTCTCGAGTTTTAGAATTTCTAAATCTTTCTCAATTTCGGCATAGTTGGAATATTTTTTAGCTTCCATAATTAGTCGTTAAAAAAGATTTCTGAAAAATTCTGCATGATTTTACCTTCAACAATTTTGTCTTTTATCAAAAATAAAAAACCGGTAAAAACTAAGTAAACACCCGCAACGATTAAAAAACCTAGCGCGTAACTATCTAAAGATATACCAATAGCAAAAGCTGCTGCAACCGAACTAAACAACAAAAACATACTAAAACATAAAAGAATTAAAGTAAATTTTAGAAGCATTGTAGTCGATTTCATTGCAACTTTAAAACCCCACAATTTATAATAAGCGACACTGCTTTCTATATACGCTTGAGCCTGTTCTTGAATGTCTTCTGTTTGCCCTTTCAATTCATCAAAAGCCATAAAATAGTATTTAGGTTAAATTATTTCTGGAATTTGGAATTTTGCTTTTTCAAATCTGCCAATTTTGTTTCTAGAAACGAAATCACATCTTCAGTTTTGTGACTCATATTAGAAACCAAATCATCATATGTTTCTTCTAAATCAAATTGTGTGTTAGACACTTTTGCTTTTAAATCATCAGAAGCAGTATCTAATTTGTTTTTCAAATTTTTCTTAGCTTCATCCAAACTGTCTTTAATTTTTTCTCTTGTTTTCGATCCTTTATCAGGAGCCATTAAAATCCCTGCAACTGCTCCAATTGCAGCTCCGGCTAAAAGTGCTAAAAGTGTTTTTCCTGTGTTGTTAGACATGATATTATGATTTAAAAATTTTACCTATCTAAAGGTACAACTTTTGTTAACAAGTTGGTGTTGATAACTAGAAAAACTGCCTAATAACTATAAAACACTTATTTTAAAGAGCCGTATTGATTGAATTTTTATAATTAATATCCACATTCGGAAAATATATAAAATGTGTTTATAACCAATTTATGGAGCTTGTTTTTAATAGTAAATAACGATTGTTTTTAGGTTTACTATAGTTTTATGTAATAATAGAAAAAGCGTTCTTTTTAGATCGCTTTTCATATAAAATAATTATAGTAATTAGTTTTAAAGTAAATTCAAAATAGTTTTTACTTTTTCGTCTTTTTCAGTTGTTTTGATATTTTCAATAAATTGACTTAATGCTTCCAAAGACAAAGGATCCTTTTTTAAATTTTGAATGGTTTCCATTCGAACAAATGGCGATTCACTTTTTAAAGACATTGAGTATAATTTTTGAATCGTTTCTTCATCAAAATCCTTCGGTTTTATTTGATCCGAATGTTTTAATAAGAAATTTGCAAACAATAAAGAACTTTTGTTATTTGCGATGTTCTTTTTCAAAACGTTTTGCAACAAACTGAAATTAACTACCGACTGAATACTTTCTTTAATTGTATTTTCAATTGCTTCTCTTTCTGATGGTGTAGCTACTTTAAAGTATTTATTGATTTCCTTTAAAGAATTATTGAGGCTGTTTTCTTCTTTTTTTCCTTTTTCTTCCCAAGCATCTTTCAATCCTACCGTTTTATTGAAAACTAATTTATCGGTAGAAGAATCTTTATCAACAGTAAAATAACCTAAACGTTGAAACTGAAATTTATCTTCATTTTGAGCCGTTTTCAAACTTGGCTCAACAAAACCTTTAACAATCTTCAACGAATCTGGATTGACAAATTCTAAGAAATCTTTTTCTTTATGGGAATCTGGTGCTTCGTCTATAAACAACCGATCATACAATCGTACTTCTGCTTCAATTGCATGTGCTACAGAAACCCAATGTAATGTTCCGGAAACCTTTCGTAGACTGGCTTCAGAGCCACTTCCACTCAAACTTTCGGTATCATAAGTTGCGTAAATTGCTATAATAGTTCCTGTTGTGTCTTTAACAACTCTTTCACCTTTAATGATATAGCCGTTTTTAAGTCGAACTTCTTTATCAATACTTAATCGGAAAAACTTAGTGGGTGCATCTTCCAAAAAGTCTTCTCTTTCAATATACAATTCTTTTGAAAAAGGTACTTTTCTATAGCCCGCTTCCTCGTCTTCTTGGTTATTTTCAGCATCAAGCCATTCTACATTTCCTTCAGGAAAGTTCGAAATAACTAGCTTTACTGGATCTAAAACCGCCATGACTCTAGGTGCCGTTTTGTTCAAATCTTCTCGTATACAAAACTCTAAAACAGAAACATCAATCAAATTATCACGCTTAGCAATTCCGATAATATTCGCGAAATTTCGAAGTGAAGCTGGCGTATATCCGCGTCTTCGTAATCCAGAAATGGTTGACATTCTTGGGTCATCCCAACTTTTTACATGGTTTTCTTTTACTAATTGGAGTAATTTTCTTTTACTCACAACTGTATGACTTAAATTTCTTCTCGCAAATTCACGTTGTTTTGGTCGAACTAAATTTGAATCATAAATCTGATCTAAAAACCAATCGTATAATTCTCGATGCGGTAAAAATTCTAACGTGCAAAACGAATGAGAAATTTGTTCTAAATAATCACTTTCTCCGTGAGCCCAATCATACATAGGATAAATACACCATTGGTCTCCAGTTCGGTGATGATGCTTATGTAGAATACGATACATAATCGGATCGCGCATCAACATATTGGTCGACTTCATATCAATTTTAGCGCGTAGAATGTGAGTTCCTTCTTTAAATTCACCTGCTTTCATTCTTTGAAAAAGGTCTAAATTTTCTTCAACAGAACGATTACGAAATGGACTATCAATTCCAGGGGTAGAAGGTGTGCCTTTTTGAATTGCCATCTCTTCAGAAGATTGACTGTCGACATAAGCTTTTCCGTTCTTAATAAAGTCTATTGTCCAATCATACAACTGTTGAAAATAGTCAGAAGCATAACGCTCTTCGGCCCATTGATATCCCAACCATTTTACATCTCGCTTTATGGCGTCTACAAATTCTTGCTCTTCTTTCGCTGGATTGGTATCATCAAAACGCAAATTTACAGGTGCATTATAATCTGTTCCTAATCCAAAATTTAAAGCTATAGCACTTGCATGTCCAATGTGTAAATAACCATTGGGTTCTGGAGGGAAACGAAAACGCAATTTAGATTTAGACAATCCTCTTTTGAGATCTTCTTCGATAATTTGTTCGATGAAATTTAATGCTTTTTCTTCGGTAGACATATTCAAAAATTTGAGTCGCAAAGTTATTAAAATTGTTGGTATAATTGAATGTGTATTGATTTGGATGCTTATTTGAATGCGTCAAAATAAATATTTCCTACTTTTACATCATAAATCATTAAGTAAAAACTAACATGGGAACTATTAAACTCAAAAACATCAGAACTTATTCCTATCATGGCTGTTTGTTAGAAGAAGGTAAAATTGGATCCGATTATAAAGTTGATTTAGAAATAAAAACAGATTTAAGAAAATCTTCTATTTCCGATTCTTTAGAAGATACAGTAGATTATGTAGCTTTAAATAGAATTGTAATGGAGGAAATGGCGATTCGATCAAAATTATTAGAGCATGTTGCCCATAGAATTATTGCTAGAATTTTTAAAGAAATACCTTCAATCTCAAGAATCGTTTTAGCGGTTTCTAAGATAAATCCTCCTATAGATGGTGATGTAGAAGCTGTTACGATAGAAATGGAAGAATACAGAAATTGATGATTTTACATATTTAGAAGAAATTCAATATTTAAAATTCAAAATTCAAAATATTTTATTAAGTTTGTCCACCAATGCACAATGGCGTCGTGGCCGAGCGGCTAGGCTGGGCTCTGCAAAAGCTCCTACTCCGGTTCGAATCCGGACGATGCCTCAAAAAGCTTCCTAGAAATAGGAAGTTTTTTTTATTTATATTTTTAGAAAAAATTAGATAAAGAAATTGTTCGAATCCAGACTAAATTCCAATAAGTTTCCTAGAAATAGGAAGCTTTTTTTATTTAATTTTTTCTAAAAAATCAGATAAAGAAATTGTTTGAATCCGGAGAAATTTTAAACTAAACTATTCGTTTTCAGAGTTTCGATATGGTATTTTATTAGATAAAAGTTTCGTGTCTCGGTAACTTTGGGAGCTAATTAAAATTTACTCTATCTTCTCCAAGGCTTTCTTTACTAATTTTTGATCACTTGGAAACCAACCTTGAAACATCAATGTTAATCCAAAAATAATTAATAAAACACTAATTATTTTTTTGATTTTTAAAATGTTGGAAGGCGTCATTTTACTTCGTAATTGTTTGGCTAAAAGAACCTTGCTAATATCAACAATCAAGTACGTCAACAAAACGGTAGAAAAAAAAGTAATCATTCTAGAAGTATCTAATTCTAATTTTGGTCCAATAGTTATCAGTATCATAAACCAAAATAACAATACGCCAACATTGATAAAATTTAAAAAAAATCCTTTAAAAAATAGCCCAAGATAGTTTTTCTTTATCAGCTCTTCAACGGGAATTTCATCTACTTTTTTACTAACTTTTTTTAATTTAATAAAAGAAATAATACCATACGTTAGCATCATGATACCTCCAAAAATAAAAATAGCTGGATCGTTTTTAATTGACTGAATGAGTCGGTAGCTACTGAAATAAGCAACACCAATAAATAATATATCCGCTAAAACCACTCCAAGATCAAAAACCATTGCCGCTCTAAATCCTTTAACTGCGCTGGTTTCTAGCAATACAAAAAAAACGGGTCCTACCAGAAAACTTAAAAAAATACCTAAAGGAATTCCAGTAAAAATATCTTCAATCATTTATTGGATTTTATGTAAAAATAAGAATAAAATTTTTAATCCTCTTTCTCGTAAATTTTTCCTCCTGCAATAGTTTTCTTATTGATTTGTAATGGCTTACCATAAATGGATATATTACCACCTGCTCTTGATTTCGCATCAACAAGATTTGAGGCTCTGACAAATGCTTCTGCTCCTGTATTAGAAGTTATTGTAGTTAAATTTGTTTGCAAATGTTCTGCTTTATAAACACTTCCAGAATTGATAACTACTTCTTGACTTGTAGCTTTCCCTTCTAAATTTATTTTCGAACCATCATTCATTTTTACAGTCAAATTGTTTACATCTAAAGTTAACTCAATGATAGAA
>CANHMG010000009.1 GCA_947461795.1 Flavobacteriaceae bacterium
TCCTGTACCGATATTCAAAAACGTATTGCTTGTGTTTTCTGCAAAGGCTGGGTCATTTAAATCAGGAACGTTGCTTTCTCCAATTTCACTAAACAAAGCTACTTTATGAAAAGTGGCTCCTGCTTTTAAACCAAAAGCCAATCGATGTTCGCCACCTAAATTTAAAGTATATGAAAAGTCGCCGTAGACATTGTTCTCTTCAACAGGCCCTATTTTATCGGAAATAATCGACAATCCAACACCTACATTTTTCCCAACAGGCAATGACCCTGAAAGCGAAAAGGTAGAAGGAGCCCCTTCAACATCCACCCATTGTTTGCGATATAATAATCCAAATGACAAATTCTCTTTCGAACCTGCATACGCCGGATTGATTATATTCATATTATACATGTATTGTGTATAATGTGGGTCTTGTTGGGCATTGGAAGAACTACTAATAAATAGGGCAAATACTAGAATAAAAAAGGCTTTTTTCATTTAAAAATAGGTGTTAAATAGAATCATTAGTATATTTAATTAATCTCAAAAAAAGTTAAAACTACAGATTATTACATTATTCACTTTCTGTTTCTAAAATGTTTTTTAAACCACAAATTATTTCGATTACCCTACTTTCAGTCTATAGAGATTTAGTCTTTTACTTTAGTAATGTTTTTTAATACAGCTTTGTCTGAATAATTGATAACTTCTAAAATAATATCTTGATTTTTAGCTGTTTTACCTTCGATAATATAGCGTTTACCACTTCCAATTTGAATGTTGCTTTGATCAAAATCTACATCACCATACGTTAGGGAGTTTTTAATGTCAGTGCTATCAATCCAATTTTGTGAAAGTATCGTAACGGCTTGATCGGAATATTGGAATGGTTTATTTCTTAAGTCATTCAAAACTCGGGCATTTGGGAAATAGTTGCAACGAGTATCTTTACCTATAAAAATAGCTGTAACAAAAAATAATCCCATTGTAAATCCTATTAAATAATAGGCAAATCGATAACGTAATCTCATAGTAATTTTTTTCGCAAATGTAAAGTAAAGTTGCCTTAAAATACAATTAAATTGATATCACTATCAGGCAAATCAAACCAATCTCCAATGGCTTTATTTGTTAAAATTCCATGATATAAATACACTCCATTTTTTAAACCTTTATTACATCGAATGGAACTTTCTATGCCACCATCTTCTGCTATTTGAAGCAAATAAGGCGTGATAATATTGCTAATAGATAAGGAAGCTGTTTTGGAATATCGAGATGGAATATTGGGCACACAATAATGAACAACATTACTTTTGATGAAGGTTGGTTTTTCATGAGTTGTAATTTCTGATGTTTCAAAACATCCTCCAGTATCAATACTAACATCTACAATTACAGCACCTTTTTTCATATGTTCTACCATGGTTTCTGTAACAACAACCGGGCAGCGGTCTTTTCCTCGCATGGCTCCAATGGCGACATCACATCGACGAAGCGCTTTCAATAAGGCTTTGGGTTGAATAGTAGAAGTAAAAATGCGTTGACTTAAATTATTCTGCAATCGTCTTAATTTGGTAATTGAATTGTCAAAAACCTTTACGTTAGCTCCCAAACCTAAAGCTGTTTTAGCGGCAAATTCACCAACAGTTCCCGCTCCTAAAATCACAACATCTGTAGGAGGAACACCCGTAATGTTTCCAAAAAGTAATCCTTTACCAAATTGATTGTTAATCATCAATTCAGCAGCAACAAGTATTGAGGCTGTTCCAGCAATTTCACTTAAAGACTTTACTGCGGGATACGAACCATCTTCATCCTTAATATATTCGAAAGCTAAAGCCGTGATTTTCTTTTTCGATAAGGCTTCAAAATATTCTTTCTTTCTTGTTTTCAATTGAATCGCTGAAATAACAATAGTTTGTGGATTAACCAATTTGATTTCAGCCATGGTGAGCGGTTCCACTTTAAGAAGCATCGGGCAACTCAATACTTTTGAGGTATCTGTAGTAATTTCAGCACCAGCATCATTGTATTCTTTATCGGTATAGCTCGCGCTTAATCCAGCACCCGATTCGAGCATCACTCGATGACCATGTGAGGTCAATGAATTGACTGCATCTGGTGTTAAACATATACGACGTTCCTGATAACTTGTTTCTTTTGGAATTCCAATAAAGAGTTCACTTTTATGTCTAGCAATTTCAAGTTTTTCCTCTTGTGGAAGTAGTTGTTGTTTGGTAAACGGAGTCAATGCCATAATGCTACTTTCTATTTTCGGTCTAAGTTATGAAAAAGGGTTTAAGTAGCCAAGTTTTTAAAAAAGAGAAAGTAAATTATTCAATAACTTTATAGAAACTCCAATTCTCTATAACCATTGGAAAGTGATTTAATTTTAATTATGCTATGTTCATTTGGAATTAAAGTTGGGATTTTTTCTGCCCATTCAATAAAACACCAATGCCCAGAATAGAGGTATTCTTCCATTCCCATATCATAGGCTTCGGATTCATTTTTAAGACGATATACATCAAAGTGATACACAAAATCTTCGGAATCGGTTTGGTATTCGTTTACCAAAGAAAAGGTTGGGCTACTTGTGGCGTCATTTACACCAATAGATTTTGCTAAAGCTTTGATTAACGTAGTTTTACCAGCGCCCATTTCGCCATAAAAAAGAATAACTTTTTTGGGGTTTTGTGAGAGAATTTCTTTCGAAACTGCACTGATTTCATCTAATGTAAAAACAATTTTCAAGGTTGTTATTTTGGATTAAATATCATAAAAGGTATGATCATTTCTTCTAACGAAATTCCACCATGTTGGTAGGTATTTCTATAGTAACTTACATAATGATTGTAATTGTTTACGTAAGCAAGAAAGTAATCATTTTTGGCAAAGATATAGGAACTACTCATATTGATGGCTGGTAAACCTACTTTTTTTGGATCTTTCACAGCATAAACATCACGATCTTCATACGTTAAACTTCTCCCTGTTTTATAGCGAAGATTCAAACTTGTATTTTTATCACCAATTACTTTGGAAGGATTTTTTACATTGATTGTACCGTGATCAGTTGTAATAATCAATTTAAATCCCATTTTCTGAGCTTGTTGTATAATTTCCAATAATGGAGAGTTTTTGAACCAACTTAAGGTAATGGATCTATACGCTTTATCATCCGAAGCCAATTCTTTGACAACATCCATTTCGGTTTTTGCATGGGACAACATATCAACAAAATTATAGACAACGGTCACTAAGTCATTGTCTTTTAATGCTTTAAAATTTTCAGCTAATTTTTTTCCATTTGCTAAGTTGGTAATTTTAAAATATTCTTGTTTAATGTTTAGTCCTAAGCGTTTTAAATGAGCCGTTAAAAATTCAGCTTCATACAAGTTTTTGCCGCCTTCTTCCACATCATTTTTCCAATAATCTGGAAATTGTTTTTCCATTTCTAAGGGAGTTAATCCAGAAAAAATAGCATTTCTTGCATATTGAGTTGCTGTTGGCAATATAGCAAAATACGGTACTTCTTTTTCTAATTTATAGTGATTGGCAACGACACTTTCGATAGTTTTCCATTGATCATAACGTAAATTATCAATCACAACAAATAATATAGGTTTGTCTTTCTTAGTTATTTCGGGCACAACTAATTCACGAAATAAATTATACGATTGAATGGGTTTATCCGCTTTTGGAGCAAACCAGCTTTCATAATTTTTTTCTATAAATTTCCCAAATTGAGTGTTGGCTTCTACTTTTTGAGATTCTAATATTTCCACCATACTTTGGTCTTCAATATTTTCTAATTCCAATTCCCAAAACAACAATTTTTTATAACATTCTACCCATTCTTCATAGGAATTTACCATCGCCATTTCCATCGCAATTTTTCGAAATTCTTTTTGATAATCTAAAGTTGTTTTTTGAGAAATAAGTCGAGAATGATCTAAATTCTTTTTGATACTCAATAAAATCTGATTTGGATTGACAGGTTTTATCAAATAATCGGCTATTTTCGAACCAATAGCTTCCTCCATTATATACTCTTCTTCACTTTTTGTAATCATAATTACTGGAGTTGAAGATTTCTTTTCTTTGATCTCAGACAACGTTTCTAGGCCACTCATTCCGGGCATGTTTTCATCTAAAAAAACAATATCAAAATTACCTTCTTCAAAAATGTCAATAGCATCTCGACCATTATTGCAGGTAGTGACATGATATTCCTTTTTTTCTAAAAATAAGATATGTGGTTTGAGTAAATCAATTTCATCATCAACCCAAAGTATTTTGATTTGTTCCATAATTTATTTAGTGCTTTTGTGTGGGCAATTTAGTACTAAAAGAACGAGGAGTTCTTAAATTTATTGTAAAATAAAAAACTAGTTTTAATTAATAAAAGTTTAATTTTTAATTAATATTTGACTTCATGATTGTGCACTAATTTTAAATTGAATAACTATATTTGCTTTCTTATAAAAAATATAGACAACCATTTATTATGGAATCAGTTACTCAATATTTTATGGCTGAAAAAAAGGAAAGTGTTTATTTCGTTGTTATTGGATTTTTGATGTGTATACTTTCTTTATTTTATTTATTTATAAAAAAAGAACCCTATTATAATGGAATTTCCTATGCATTTGTTTCTATAGGATTAATTCAATTGGTAGTTGGAATTTCGATTTTTTTGAGAAGTGATATTGATAACGTACGGGTTAATTATTCTATTCAAAAAGATCTTATTGCGATCAAAAAAGAAGAAATTCCTAGAATGAAAACAGTGATGAACAATTTTGTAATCTATCGTTGGGTAGAGATAGCTTTGATAGTTATTAGTTTATTTTTGATATTCTTTTTCGCTTCTAAAACAATAGGCAAAGGAATTGGAATTGGACTATTAATTCAGTCTTCAATTATGCTGTTGCTAGATTATTTTGCAGAACAAAGAGGTAAAATCTATTTGGATTTTTTAAGTTCTTTATTTTAAAACCACTACTTTTATCTTATAATTGATTTATTATTAAACTTATGAAAACAAAAATTTCGATACTAATTAATTTTTTTCTTTTTCAAATGTATGCGCAATCATCATACACTTCAAGTCAATATGCTTCAATTGGGGATAATTTTTATCTAACATCTGCCAATAATTTAGCTTTAGACTTTGAAACAACTGGAGCTAATTTTAGCTGGGATTTTACAACATTAACTGGAACTTCTCAAAACCAATTACTCTTTAGAAATCCAACATCTACTGGATTTCTATGGCTATTTATTTATAATAGTAACAATACCAATTTATCTTCTACAAACAATGATTCCCAGACCTTAAATACTCCAGGACAGGTGATTGGTGTTACGAATTCAAATGATTATTTTAAAAAATCAACAACAGATTTAAAACAAGTAGGAAGTGCTTATAAAGTAGATTATAACGGAACTCAAATTCCAATTACAAACCAATATACGGATTCCGATATCATCTATCGTTTTCCAATTCAATTTGGAAATACAGATACAGACAACTCAGCTTATACCATCAGTATACCAAGTTTAATTTATCAAGAAAATACACTAGAACGTTCTAATGAAGTGGATGGATGGGGAAGTTTACAAACTCCTTATGGCAATTACACTAATGTTTTGCGAATGAAGACTACTTTAATTTCTAACGATTCGATTGCGCTTCTTGGAAATGGATTGCCACGAACAATTCGCACTACTCGTGAATTAAAATGGTTTGATACTACACAGAAGTATCCTGTAATGAAGGTAACTCAAAGCAATGCAACAGGAAATTGGGTAACAACAAATGTAGAATATTTAGACAGCCAACGTGATTTTCAAACGACAGCATTATTTACTTATGCTCCTCTAAATCCTGCTGCTGGTGACACTGTTTATTTCCAAAATTTAAGTACAAATGCTACGACATTTTTATGGAATTTTGACGACCCATCCAGTGGGGTTTCAAACACAAGCTCAGAAGAATTCCCGACACATATCTTTGCTTCCGATGGTGTTTATAATGTTCAATTAACCGCTAGTAATGGAACGTTTACTGCAACCTATGATGTTATTATAGTAATTGGAAACCTGAGTATAACTCAAAATAATTCTGAATTTGAAAGCAGTATTTTTCCCAATCCATTTTCGAGTCATTTTACTGTAAATAAAAAATTGGTAGAGGCTAGTTATTTGTTAACCTCTATGAATGGTCAGGTAATTTATTCAGGAAAAAACATTGAAGAACAAGATTTTTCTTCTTTAAAAGCAGGAATTTATATAGTAACTTCATGGAATTCTAAAGAAATTAGGAAATATAAAATTATTAAAGAATAAAAATTTTCTAAAGATTTTATAGTACTATTGCTATAAATTAAATATCGATAAGCCATGTGGTGGTATTATTTACTAGTTTTTTTTGGTGCATTTTTATTTGATGTTGTACCATTTCCTTCACCACCAGCCTTTACTGTAATGGTTTTTCTACAAATCATGTTTAATTTAAATATTTGGTTAGTAATTTTATGTGGGGTTTCAGGTTCAATTATGGGTAGATATGTATTGACTTTATACATCCCGAAAGTTGCTGGAAAAATATTCAACCCAACTAAAAATGAAGATGTACAGTATTTGGGTAAAATACTAAAGGAAAAAGGTTGGAAAAGCCAACTTGTTATCGTTGCATATTCTTTATTGCCATTGCCTACAACACCTCTTTTTGTTGCTGCTGGAATGGCCAAGCTAAAACCTTTTTACATTATTCCAGCTTTTTTTATAGGGAAATTTACAAGCGATACAGTATTAGTATATTTTGGGAAATATAGTACCCTAAAAGCTGAAAATGTATTGCAAGGATCCTATCAGTGGCAATCTATACTAAGTGTAGGTTTCGGTATTTTTATGTTAAGTTCTCTACTTTTTATTGATTGGCGTTCTTTAATTCAAAGAAAAGAATTTAAATTAAATTTTAAAATATGGAAATAAATATTGTATATTGTCATCACAAATTTTAATAAATGGTTTGAATTGCCCCAAGCATAAGCAAATCTAAAACATATGGGTTCAATTTTTAAATTAATTATTGTATTGATTTTTTCAATAGGAGGTTCCTACTTGATATTATTGATGTTGAATTTTATATCATTTAAAAAAAAAGGTATTGAAAAACATCATGTAAAAAATCATTCTGATTTATCAGTAAGCGAAAATTCAATTCCTAATAGTATAAAAAAGAGGTTAAAATAGATTAGTTTTTTTTGATATTTTCCTTTCTTTCCATTAATATTATTCCGCTTTAAATTAGTTGTAAATTCTTTTGTAACAAAAAAAGTATTTAAAGACTGATTGTATTCAATTCAAAAATTTATCAATCATGAAAAAAACTTCCTTGAAAGTCATGCTATTAATGGCTTTTCTTCTTCCAATTTTTAATACGCATGCACAACAAAATCCTCCCATTTCAAAATATGATTATCATGATGTTTTTGCGCCAAATTTTTATACCAAGAACGGAACTGATACTCGTTCAGCGAGTGGTCAACCTGGTCCAAAATACTGGCAAAACAGAGCTGATTATCAATTGAATGCTCAATTAAATGAAGCAACAAATGAGATCTCTGGAACTGAAATTTTAAATTACACAAATAATAGCCCCGACGCACTTTCCTTTTTATGGTTTAATGTCGATCAAAATTCATTTAAAGCCGATTCTCGTGGAAATGCTGTAATTGGATTGAGTGGAAGTAGAGGAGGAGCTAAAGGCGAGAAATTGGATGGTGGATTTAAAATTAAATCGATTGCGGTTTTGACTACTTTGAATGGTAAAACAACCGAAAAACAAGTGAGGTTTACAATTGATGACACTCGCATGCAAATTCAATTGCCACAAGAACTAAAAGCCAATGGAGCTATTATCAAGATAAAAATTGATTTTTCATATATCTCTCCTAAGTATGGTTCGGACAGAACTGGAATTGTCGATACTAAAAATGGTAAAATATTTACAATTGCACAATGGTATCCTAGAATGTGTGTGTATGATGATGTCAGAGGATGGAATACAAATCCCTATATTGGTGCTGAATTCTATTTAGAATATGGCGATTTTGATGTAGCGATTACCGCTCCTTCAAACCATATTGTAGTATGTTCTGGGGAATTAATCAATCCAACTGAGGTATATACTGCCGAACAACAAAAAAGATGGGTACAAGCCAAACAAAGTGACCAAACCGTTATGATTCGCACAGCTGAGGAAGTTGTCAATCCTAATTCTCGCCCAGTCGGGAAACCAACATTAACATGGAAATTTAAAATTAAAAATGCAAGAGATGTTTCTTGGGCTTCTTCTGCAGCATTCATCATAGATGCTGCTAAAATTAATTTACCAAGTGGTAAAAAATCATTAGCAATTTCGGCATATCCAATTGAAAGTGATGGAGCAAAAGCATGGAGTCGTGCCACTGAATATACTAAAACTTCGATAGAAAATTATTCCAAAAGATGGTTTGAATATCCTTATCCTGCAGCAACGAATGTAGCTGGAAATGAAGGTGGAATGGAATATCCAGGTATTGTTTTTTGTGAATATACTTCTAAAGGAGCCGATTTATGGGGAGTTACAGATCATGAATTTGGACACAGTTGGTTCCCAATGATAGTTGGATCTAACGAGCGTTTATTCGCTTGGATGGATGAAGGTTTCAATACATTTATTAATTCTCTTAGTTCTCAAGATTTTAATAATGGTGAATACAAAGCGCCTAAAGAAAATATGAATCAAAGTGGTGTATTTCTAACGGATCCAAAATTAGAAACAATGATGAGTGCTCCAGACAATATGAAAGAAGGAAGTATCGGTTTATTAGCGTATTACAAACCAGGTACAGGATTAACCATGTTACGAGAACAAATATTAGGTAAAGATCGTTTTGATTATGCTTTTAAAACCTATGTGGCTCGTTGGGCATTCAAACATCCAACTCCAGATGATTTTTTCAGAACAATGGAAAATGTTGGTGGTGAGGATTTAAATTGGTTTTGGAGAGGTTGGTTTCTGAATAATTGGCGCTTAGATCAAGCGATAAGTAAGGTAAAATATATTAAAAACGACCCTGCAAAAGGTACAATTGTTACGATTGATAATCTAGAAAAAATGGCAATGCCTGTTGTTTTGGAATTTAAAACCAAAAGCGGTAAAACTACCAGAACGCAACTTCCTGTTGAAGTTTGGATGCGCAATACAACTTGGTCAATTAATCCAGGTATTTTCGAAGAAATAGTGAGTATTACTATTGATCCTGACCATTCCTTTCCTGATTTTAATCCTGCCAATAACACTTGGACTTCCGGCAAAAATGAATTGGAAAAAGATGTAATTTTAGATCCCTATTTAGGAACATTTTCAAGTAAAATCATTCCCATTAAATTAACTTTTACAGAAGAAAACAATGCATTGGTTGGAACTGCAACGGGTCAAGGTCCTATTGTACTGGAACCAGCTGGGAAAGATCGTTTTACCTATGAAACGTATGGAATTGAAATTCAATTTAACGAAGCCAAAACAGAACTTACTTTAAAACAAGGTGGCGAGATTTTGTTTACAAGAGAAAAATAAAACTTATTTCTAAAAAAAACTCCAACTATTTGTTGGAGTTTTTTTTACTTTTTTTTCAAAATGAAGGAACTAATTAGAGTGATAATTAATCCAATCGGTAGAATTTCCATATAGGTTAATAATATCCTAAGTATAGGACTTTTATACCACTCGATATACGAGTTCATTTTCTTTTGTGTTTCAGCCAATGCTTCAGCACTTATACCGCTCTTTTGAGCCTCTTCAATGGCATTCGCTGCATATTTTTCCATAAAATCAGGATAGAAAAAATGACATTCAATCATCCATGTTATTACGTACATTGTAGAGGAAATTAAGGTAATTAAGATTCCAATTTTTAATGCGGTTCCCAATGAAATGACTCCATTGTTTTGCTTGTCTCTATAGTTTTTGATTCCAAGGAAAACAAAAATAAAAGCGATAAACATTCCTGTAAAACCAATAATTTCACTGCCTTTAAAATCAGGATTTTGATGGTGTAATGTTGTGGAAATAATCATCATTACTGTTGTGATAATCCCCGCAATAGCTCCATAAGTTAACACTGTTTTTTTCATAAGTTTAGATTTGATTAATAACGACAAATTTTAGAAAACTATTTATTTTCAAGCTCATACTTTAGTATGAATTTTCAAATTTCCAATGATGTGCTTAACGAATAAGTTGCAATCGTTTGGCAGTTTCAATAGCTTGAGTACGCCTTTTAGCCTCTAATTTTTCAAACAAATTGGTGATATGAGTTTTAATGGTAGGTATAGCAACAAATAAAGAATCGGCTATTTCTTGATTACTTTTTCCATCAGCAATTAGAGTAAGCACTTCTAATTCTCGTTTGCTTATTTTTCTGTTTTCTATTTCTTTTTGATTGACTTCAAAAGGGAAATTTTGAGAAATATAAATTTCTTTTTTGACTATAACAGTTTGAATTTTAGTTGTTGATATTGTATTCGCTAACCAAATTCCAAGTGCTGTAAACAAAAGAGCAATCAAAAATATATAAGTTTCAATATTTTGAGAGTAGAGTACAAAATGAATCTCAATCCATTTCACAAAAAAAAAGAGTATCGCTAAGGCTAAACCGAAGTAGATACTCTCTTTATATTTTTGCACCATTAATAACATCTATAATGGATTTTTTTTTTACTCGATATTAAAATGTATCGGATAGTTATACATACAACGAACTGGTTTCCCTTCTTTCAACGCAGGTTCCCATGCTTTTTTAAATGATTTCAACACTCGGACTGCTTCCCCTTTCATGGTTTCTATTTGATCAGCTTCGTTAATTTTTTCTTCCTGTGTGGCAATTTTCACTACATCCGTTTTGATTAAATCCTTCACGTTGATACTAAAAGCCTTAATGTCGGTCATAGTCCCATCAGTTTCTACAATAAAACTAGTGAAAATAATAATTTTTTTATTTTTGATAGCTGGTGGGAATTTAAAGTTTTCACTAATAAACATCGACATAGTATAGTTGCCATCTTTAACTTGTGGTTTCAAATCGACTTCAGGGGAACGATAGGTTTTTTCTGTTGATACAGGTGTTGCAGTATCTGTAGAAGAGATTTGTGCAGAAGCAGAAATCGTAAAACCAATTAATAATAGTAGTAAATGTTTCATGGTATGTTTTGTAATGGTTTCAAAAATAAGGAAATAATAATTAGGTTTTATTTTTTAAAGAATTATTTGAATGTAAATTTCATTCAAATTCAAATTTTTTAATTTAGTTAGATAAAAAAGTAGGGCAAATGAATTGTTACTTGTTTTCTAATTAAGTTTCTGATTTCAATAACTTCAAATTATTTTTTGTATTGCGTATGAAATAAATTCTACTTTCTATTAATTTAAACACAAGCAGTATGGAAACTAATTTTGAAATTATTGAAAAAGAATCTATTTACACTTTACGATTCCCGAACAATGAAGTACTAAATGAAGCGTCAGCGATTCACCAACGCAACAACGATTTGATTAGAGCGCTATATCTTGGCAACATCGAACATGCAAAGATTAAAATTTTCTTTGAAGACAATCAATCAAAAAAAGTAGTAGAAACTACCGTTTGGGCAGTGACCGATACGAGCGTGATTTTGAAACGTGGCGTTGGAATCCCAATTCACCGCATTTATTTATCAGCTTGAAAAAACTAAAAAAGCACCAAGAATGACTTAGGTGCTTTTTTAATAAATACAGTAGATTACTTTACTAATTCGGCTTGGTTTCTAAAGACTAATTTCCCATCAAAGGTATCGATCAAAACGATACTATCGGTAGTAATTTTGCCTGCTAAAATCTCTTTTGATAATTCATTTAGTATTTCTCTTTGGATAACTCTTTTTACGGGTCGAGCGCCAAATTGAGGGTCGTATCCTTTTTCAGAAAGATAAGCAATGGCTTCAGGTGTCGCATCCATAGTAATGCCTTGTTGTGCCAACATTTTCGTAACACTTTTTAATTGCAATCCAACGATTTGTGCAATATTGGCATTATTCAATGGTGTAAACATCACAATCTCATCAATACGATTGATAAACTCTGGGCGAACCGTTTGTTTTAATAATCCCAAAACTTCAATCTTCGCAGCTTCCGTTGCCGCGTCAATGCTGCCTTTCAGATTTTCAAATTTCTCTTGTATAATCTGACTTCCCATATTGGAGGTCATTATGATGATTGTGTTTTTGAAATCTGCCAATCGCCCTTTGTTGTCCGTCAATCGCCCTTCATCTAAAACTTGCAACAATATATTGAAAGTATCAGGATGTGCTTTTTCTATTTCATCCAGCAATATTACAGAATACGGTTTTCTTCGAACCGCTTCCGTCAATTGTCCACCTTCGTCATAACCGACATATCCTGGAGGCGCACCTACCAATCTACTCACACTATGACGTTCTTGGTATTCGCTCATATCAATTCGGGTCATCGCATTTTCATCATCGAACAAGTATTCGGCTAAAGCTTTGGCTAATTCGGTTTTTCCAACGCCGGTTGTTCCCAAGAACAAGAATGTTCCGACTGGTTTTTTCATATCTTGCAAGCCAGCACGACTTCTCCGAACTGCATCACTTACGGCTTCAATGGCTTCTTCCTGACCCACCACACGTTTGTGCAACTCCGCTTCCAATTTGAGCAATTTTTCGCGTTCGCCTTGTAGCATTTTCATGACCGGAATGCCTGTCCATTTGGCAACGACTTCTGCAATGTCTTCACGGGTCACTTCTTCTTTAATCAATGAAGTTCCGGATTGGTTTTCGAGCAATTGTTTTTGAAAAACATCCAATCGTTCTTGCGCTTCTTTGATTTTACCGTAACGAATCTCAGCTACTTTGCCGTAATCGCCTTCTTTTTCGGCACGTTCGGCTTCGTATTTAAAATCTTCAATTTCTGTTTTCATCGCTTGAATGTTATCAACGACATCTTTTTCGGATTTCCATTTGGCGAAAATCTCATTGCGACTTTCTTTCAAGTTCGCCAGTTCCATGCCCAAACCTTTGAGTTTGCTTTCGTCTTTCTCGCGTTTGATCGCTTCAATTTCAATTTCCAATTGCATAATTTTTCGATCGAAAACATCTAGTTCTTCTGGTTTTGAATTGATTTCCATGCGTAATTTAGAAGCGGCTTCATCCATTAAGTCAATCGCTTTGTCTGGAAGGAATCGATTGGTAATGTAGCGTTGCGACAATTCAACAGCAGCAATAATCGCATCGTCTTTGATTTGTACTTTGTGGTGTGTTTCGTATTTTTCTTTGATACCTCGAAGAATAGAAATGGCACTTTCTGTATCGGGTTCTTCTACCATAATCTTTTGAAAACGACGTTCCAAAGCTTTGTCTTTTTCGAAGTATTTTTGATATTCATCTAAAGTTGTGGCACCAATCGCCCGTAATTCGCCACGTGCCAAAGCAGGTTTTAGAATATTCGCAGCATCCATAGCGCCTTCGCCACCTCCAGCACCAACAAGTGTGTGAATCTCATCGATAAATAATACGATATCGCCTTCGGCTGCAGTAACTTCTTTTACAACTGACTTGAGTCTTTCTTCAAATTCACCTTTGTATTTCGCACCCGCTATTAAAGCCCCCATATCTAGTGAGAAAATGATTTTGTCTTTGAGATTTTCAGGAACATCACCATCTACAATTCGATGGGCTAAGCCTTCTGCTATCGCGGTTTTACCAACGCCTGGTTCACCCACCAACATGGGATTGTTTTTAGTTCTTCGGGTTAATATCTGTAGGACTCTTCGAATTTCTTCATCACGACCAATAACAGGATCGAGCTTGCCGTTTTTGGCTAATTCATTTAAATTCTTAGCGTATTTATTAAGGGAATTGTACGTTTCTTCTGCGGAAGCGGAAGTTACTCGTTCGCCTTTTCGTAACTCGTCAATAGCAGCTTGTAAACCTTTTTCGGTTACACCTTGGTCTTTTAAGATCTGCGCTACTTTGCTTTTAGAGGCGAAGATGGCGAGAATTAAATGTTCCACTGAAACGAATTCGTCGTTCATTTTCTTGGCGATGATTTCGGCTTCATTCAAAGTAGTATTGGCTGCTCTTGAAAGCATAATATCGCCACCAGAAACTTTGGGAAAGCTCTGCAATGTACTGTCGAGAATTTGTTGAAATAACGTCACATTGACGTTGAGTTTCTTGAGAAGGAATGGCGCTACATTTTCATCAACTTCAAAAATAGCTTTAATAAGGTGTTCGTTTTCTATTTGCTGATGCCCAAAGCTTTGCGCCAACTGTTGCGATTGTTGAATCGCTTCTTGTGATTTGATTGTAAACTTATTGATGTTCATTGTAATTGGGGTTTTTTTAGTTGGTTTTTAATAGTTAACTTTGGGCTCCAATCGTCAATTGTTATTCCAATGCGATAATTACGACAAAGTGTCTGTAATCAAGGGTTTAGAAGCGACAAATTGACTTAAAACACGACAAAATGAGTATTTTTTCATCGCTATTTGGAAGTTCTGAAAATGAAAAACCAATAACTTCTAAAATGAACTGGATTCCCTTGGTTGATTTAGGGCAATTGAATGAGATTATTGTTGTTTCTTCTGAAAAACCAGTGGTAATTTTTAAACACAGTACGCGTTGTAGTGTGAGTAGAATGGTGTTGAAACAATTTGAAAGCGAATATGATTTGGATGAAAAAGCAACGCCTTATTTTTTAGATTTATTAGAACATCGAGATATTTCGAATGCAATTGCAGAACGTTTTAAGGTGGAACATCAATCACCACAACTGTTGTTAATCAAAAATGGAGTAGCGATTTACGATGTGTCTCACAGTGCAATTGATGTGGAAGATTTGAAGTTGAAACTATAGTGCGTTAGGGATGGAAGCAGTTGTTTGAGCTCTTTTTGCAGCCTATAAAGGCACAAAAAAGCGAATGCGAACAGCCTGCCCGATAGGGAACGCCCAACAAATTATAGATTTAGAAAATTATTTTCGTACAAACGGTGGCAATAGCTTACTCGAAACTTCCCCAAAACCAATACGAACTTCATTGTTTTTACAATATCCTTTCATGATTACTGTGTCATTGTCGTTGATGAATTTACGTTCACTTCCGTCTTTCATCATAATCGGATTTTTGCCGTTCCAGGTCAATTCTAACATCGAACCAAAACTGTTTGGTGTTGGTCCAGAAATCGTTCCTGAACCCATCATGTCTCCTGAATTGACACGACAACCATTGGAGGTGTGATGCGCCAATTGTTGACTCATCGACCAATACATATATTTGAAATTAGAATTAGAGACAATGGTTGCTTCGGCATTTTCAGGTTCAATTTGAACTTCTAAATTGATATCAAAAGCATGTTTTCCTTTTTGTTGTAAATAGGGTAGCGGGTTCGGATCTTGTTTAGGTCCTTTGGTTCTAAAGGGTTCCAAGGCATCCATAGTTACTATCCATGGTGAAATTGATGTAGCAAAGTTTTTCGCCAAAAATGGACCAAGGGGAACGTATTCCCATTTTTGAATATCACGTGCGCTCCAATCGTTGAGCAATACCATTCCAAAAATATAATCTTCCGCTTCATGCACTGGAATATTTTCTCCCATAATGTTGGCATCGGTGGTAATAAAACCCATTTCCAATTCAAAATCAATAGAACGCGAAGGCCCAAATACCGGTGTGCTTTCACCATTAGGTAATGTTTGTCCCATAGGTCGATGCACTGGAATTCCAGATGGAACAATTGTAGAACTTCTCCCATGATAACCTACTGGTATATGAAGCCAATTGGGCAATAAAGCATTGTTAGGATCCCGAAACATAGTACCTACGTTGGTGGCATGTTCTTTACTGGAATAAAAATCAGTGTAGTCGCCAATCAAAACTGGCAATTGCATTTCTACTTCTTCAATTTTAAAAACCACGATGGCTTTGTGGTCTTCATGATCTCTTAATTTTGGGTTGGTTGCATCAAAAAGTTCAGCAATTCTATTACGGACTAATCGCCATGTTTTTTTACCATCCGAAATAAAATCATTTAAGGTATCTTGCATGAACATATCATCGGTGAGATCAATCCCTTCAAAATAATTTAGTTGTTGCAAAGCACCTAAATCGATAGCGAAATCTCCGATACGAGTTCCAATAGTAATGACATCATCTTTGGTAATAAAAACTCCAAATGGAATATTTTGAATGGGAAAGTCAGTTTCTTTGGATACTTCTAACCATGATTTACGCTTTGGGTTATTGGCAGTTATAGGCATGTGTAATGTTGATTTGTTGTTGAAAATTCAGTTATCAAATATATCATTATATGTCAATTTAACAAACCATTTTTGTAATTTTGGACAGTTTTTAACGAAAAAAAATAAAATGCGACACGACACACCAATTTTCGATTTAATTAATGAAGAACAAGATCGTCAAATCCACGGAATAGAACTTATTGCTTCAGAAAACTTTGTCAGCGACCAAGTTATGGAAGCAGCTGGGTCTTGTTTGACCAATAAATATGCAGAAGGCTATCCTGGCAAAAGATATTATGGTGGATGTGAAGTTGTTGATGTAGTAGAACAAATTGCTATAGATCGCGCCAAAGAATTATTTGGTGCTGAATACGCTAACGTGCAGCCACATTCAGGTTCGCAAGCTAATACCGCTGTTTACTTTGCTTGTTTGAAACCTGGTGATAAAATTTTAGGTTTTGATTTGTCTCATGGAGGACATTTAACCCATGGTTCACCAGTAAATTTTTCTGGTCGTTTATACAATCCTGTTTTTTACGGAGTGGAGAAAGAAACGGGCCAATTCAATTACGATAAGATTCAAGAAATTGCTACTCGAGAGCAACCAAAAATGATTGTTGCGGGTGCATCTGCTTATTGTCGTGATATGGATTTTGCTAGATTCAGACAAATAGCGGATAGCGTTGGTGCATTGTTGTTAGCAGATATTTCTCATCCTGCGGGATTGATTGCAAAAGGACTAATGAATGATCCAGTTCCGCATTGTCATATTATTACGACAACGACTCATAAAACGTTGCGTGGTCCAAGAGGCGGGATGATTTTAATGGGTAAAGACTTTAAAAATCCATGGGGATTAACGACTCCAAAAGGAGAAATCAGAATGATGTCCTCGTTATTAGATTTGGCTGTATTTCCAGGAAATCAAGGTGGACCGTTGATGCATATTATCGCTTCTAAGGCAGTTGCTTTTGGAGAATGTTTGTCCGATGAATTTTTTCATTACTCGATGCAAGTACAAAAAAATGCTAAAGCGATGGCAGCAGCTTTTATGAAACGTGGCTATGATTTAATTTCTGGTGGAACCGACAATCATATGATGTTGATTGATTTAAGAAACAAAGGAATTACAGGTAAAGAAGCTGAGAACGCATTAGTAAAAGCAGAAATAACAGTCAATAAAAACATGGTTCCTTTTGATGATAAATCACCTTTTGTAACTTCAGGAATTCGAGTTGGAACTCCAGCAATTACTACACGTGGATTGTTAGAAGACGATATGGAAACTATTGTAGCAATGATTGACAGAGTTTTGATGAATCACACCAACGAAGAAATTATAGAACAAGTTGCGGACGAAGTCAATGAAATGATGGGAGAACGCGCGATGTTTGTTTTTTAAATCTAAAATATCAAATAGCAATTTCGCGAATTTCACTGCTTAATTTAGTGTAAATTCGTGAAATTGTTTTTTAAAACTAGTACTATGTCAACTTTCAGATTGCAATTACCAACCGACCCAAGATGGGTAAATATTGTGGAGAAAAACATTGAAGAAATCCTATCCGATCACGCTTGGTGTGAGCAAAAAGCAGCTTCTAATGCGATTACCATTATTACGATCAATTCCGAATATCCTGATTTAGTGACCGATATGTTGGAGTTAGCCAAAGAAGAAATGGAGCATTTTCAAATGGTACACAATATCATCAAGAAACGTGGGCTCAAACTTACACGCGAACGAAAAGACGAATATGTGGGTGAATTGGCGCAATACATGAAAAAAAGCAATACAGGAAGCCGTGTTTCAGGTTTTGTAGAACGAATGTTGTTTTCAGCCATGATTGAAGCAAGAAGTTGTGAACGATTTAAGGTATTGTCTGAAAATATTCAAGACGAAGAACTTTCACTATTTTACCGAGAATTGATGGAGAGTGAAGCAGCACATTACACCACTTTTATTACCTACGCTCGTAAATACGGACAAGGTATAGACGTTGAAAAGCGTTGGCGAGAATGGCTCGATTTTGAAGCATCGATAATTGCAAACTACGGAAAGAAAGAATCGATTCACGGGTAATAAATTTCTATGATAACGATTTCTAACGCAACGATTGAAGATATTAAGGAGATTCAAAACGTTGTATATCACACTTGGCCCATTGTATATATTTCAATAATAACGCAAGAGCAAATAGCGTATATGCTTGATTTGTTTTATTCGAAAGAAATTTTGCAAGAAAACATGAATAACTATGGTCATTTATTTATCTTGCTAAAAGAAGATAATAATGTGTTAGGTTTCGCTTCGTTCGAACATAATTATAGAAATAATAACATAACACGACTTCATAAATTATATCTAATGCCTGAATCACATGGAAAAGGCATGGGGAAATTATTAATGAAAGAAGTAGCAAAAGAAGCTCTTGAAAATCAATCAAAAGCTATTTCGTTAAACGTCAACAAATACAATACGGCACTTCAGTTTTATTTCAACTTTGGCTTTGAAATAGTAAAAGAAGAAATTATTGAATTAGGTTCTGAATTTATTATGGATGACTATGTTATGGAGTTAAAACTGTAGCCGTTATTTCACTACTATATGCCCCCAATTTTCGCCAGAAATAATACGATTAAGATGCGTGTGGCTAATGCCAAATTGCTTGGCTATCACATACTTACGCGTGTTTCCTTTTGGATTCAGCAACATTTTCTTGATACGAATTACGGTTGTCACACTCAATTTTCTACCATCTGATTTGATGTTATGTTCAAGTAAATCTATTTTAGCTTTAATGACGCGTGGACTTTTTTTGTAGTGAGCTAACCTTTCAGAATAATTCACCCATTTCAAATTTCTATAATCGTCATTATCTCTACTAAAATCAAGGTGAATAACATGAACTTGATCTTCTGAGGTTTTTGGAATGAAATATTCGGCGACAAGTCTGTAAACAAATTTCATTCTGTTTCTGACTTCATCACCTTCTTTAGCTCTATATTTAAAAGTTACATAGCCATCAGAACGGGCACCTTTTACAATATCTCCATCTTCTAGACGGTCAATAAAACTTGCTATTCTTCCTTTATTGGAAATAGCATAACGCTTTTTAAGTAGAGTTTCAAAGTTAATTTCTTTGAACTCTTCATTTGGGAATTTTCGAATCATTTTTAATATTTAAACAAATAGTTAAAATAATGTGGTAGCTTATTTTAAAATTGGCTTAGATGTGGTATTTAATCTCGTAGTATAGTTGAAAATTGCAATAATTGTTATAGTTCAAATATAGTATAATTTTATGTAAAAAATAATTTCATTTTATAAAAAAAAAATAGTAAGGTGGAAGTAAATTGGGTTATTAAATTTTTTCTTTTCTTTTAGTTGTAAATTTGTATTGTAATATTTTTAACCTGAATTTCATAGAATATGAGACAGTTATATTTTTGTATTAGTATTTCATTCCTCTTATTTTCCTGTTCTAAAAATAAGTCCAATAATATAGTTGTTAAACGAACTCAAATAACCGAAAGTGTGTACGCTTCTGGTGTGATAAAAGCAATAGACCAATATGTTGTTTATTCTACTGTAAACGGGATTTTAAAAGAAACTAAAACTACTGTAGGACAACAAATTATAAAAGGTCAAGTCTTGTTTAATTTGGATGCCGACAAGGCAAAATTAAATGAAGAAAACTCCCAATTGCTTTACCAATTAAGTCAAGAAAGCAATAGCTTTATTCAAGATAAAATTGCAGAAATGGAACTAAAAGTTCAAGCTGCAAAAGACAAATTAGCCTTAGACGAATCCATATTCAATCGAAACAAACGTATAAAGGAATTCAAGGTCATTTCAGAAGTCGAATTTGAACGCGTTGAATTGGCCTATAAAAGTTCAAAGATAAATTACGAAACTGCAAAAAAACAACTGGCACAATTAAAATTTCAATTGCGGAATGAACAAAATCGCAATGCAATTAATCTCAAAATAAGTCAAAAATCGTTGAGCGATTTTGAAATAAAAAGCGCCTTTTCAGGGCAGTTATTCAATATATTAGTGAAAGATGGAAGCCTCATTACGACACAAACTCCATTAGCAGTTATTGGACAAACGGATGCTTTTTTGCTTGAACTAGAAGTCGACGAAAACGATATGGTTCGTGTTACTTTAGGTCAAAAAGTATTGGTTACACTAGACAGTTACAAAAACAAAGTATTTGATGCTGTTATTGATAAAATCTACCCAATAATGGATGAACGTTCTAGAACTTTCAAAATAGAAGCACATTTTGTGAATCCACCCAAAAAATTATATCCCAATTTAACGGCTGAAGCCAATATCATTATTCAAACTAAAAAAAATGCGATTACCATTCCTAAACAATATTTGCTTTCTGGGGATTCAGTTTTTATTTCTAAAGACCAAAAACGTAAAGTCAAAATTGGATTAAATGACTACCAAAATGTTGAAATAATTCAAGGTTTGAAAGTGGGAGAAACGATTTATCAGCCATAATAATGAATTTTAAACTCATTTTAAATATTGCATTTCATTTACTTCAAGCTCGCCTTAAACAAACTGTTGTAGCAGCTATTGGTGTTACATTTGGAATTGCAATGTTCATTTCCTTAGTAAGTTTTATGAACGGTTTAAATGATTTGTTGGATGGATTAATGCTCAACAGAACGCCTCATGTTCGGTTGTATAATGAAATAAAACCCTCTGAAAATCAACCTATTAGTATTTCAGAGGTTTATAAAAACAACATCAATTTTATTAATTCCATAAAACCAAAAGATCGAGGAAAGTCTATTTATAATTCTAAATCGATTCTTAAAGTTTTAAAAAATGATAGTCGAATAATAGATGTGGCTCCTAAAATAACAACTCCTGTGTTTTTCAACTCTGGAACTATAGAAATATCGGGAATTATTAACGGAATTGACGTAGATGCAGAAGAGAAATTATTTGCCTTAAGTGATTATATTATTGACGGTAAAATAGTTGATTTATCCCAAAACAATAGTATTATTATAGGAAAAGGATTGGCCGATAAAATGCTATTAGTGAAAGGAGATGTGATCAAAATTACCACTTCGAAAGGAAATTTAGTATCTTTAAAAATAGTTGGAATATCTCAAATTGGGATTTCAGAAATTGATGATGTTTCGAGTTATACATCTTTAGACACAGCACAAAAACTACTCGGAGAGCCTACCAATTATATTACAGACATTCAAATTAAACTTTTTGATATGGCTTCAGCTCCAAAAGTTGCAAAAGAAATGAGTGCGACTTTTAATGTAGATTCTATTGATTATCAAACTGCCAATTCACAATTTGAAACAGGAAGTTCTGTTAGAAGTATTATTTCTTATGCAGTTGGAATTGTTCTCTTGATTGTTGCTGGATTTGGGATATATAACATTCTCAACATGATGATATATGAAAAAATGGACAGTATTGCTATTCTCAAAGCTACTGGATTTTCAGGCAATGATGTAAAATGGATTTTTATTTGTTTATCACTTGTAATTGGATTGGTAGGCGGGGTTTTTGGACTCCTTTTCGGTTATCTTTTTACTTCAATAATTGATATAATTCCTTTTGAAACTGCTGCTTTGCCTACAATAAAGACTTATCCTATCAATTACAATCCTATGTTTTATGTTATTGGGATTATATTTGCGCTTTTCACCACAACAATTGCAGGGCTTTTTCCTGCGATGAAAGCAAGTAAAGTTGATCCTGTTGAAATTATTAGAGGTAAATAGCATGAATGATAAAGTAATAGCAACCAAAGGCTTGATTAAATATTTTTATGACCCGATTCAATTTCAGGTTTTAAAAAATATTGATTTGAGCATAAATCATGGTGAATTTGTTTCAATTGTTGGCAAATCAGGTTGTGGAAAATCCACATTATTGTATTTGCTTTCCACTATGGATACCGATTATGAAGGAGAAATATACATTCACAACCAATTGGTGACAGGGCGATCTGATAATGAGTTGGCTAAAATTCGAAATGAAAATATCGGTTTTGTATTTCAATTTCATTATCTATTAACGGAATATAATGTATTGAAAAATGTGATGTTACCGGGATTAAAACTCGGAAAATACTCCTCTCAAGAAGTAGAACATCGAGCAATGGACCATCTGAAAACTCTTGACATGCAAGATCAAGCCCTAAAAATGCCTAATCAATTGAGTGGTGGTCAAAAGCAAAGAGTAGCTATTGCTAGAGCTTTAATCAATGATCCCTTGATTATTATGGGAGATGAACCCACTGGAAATCTCGATAAAAAAAATAGTGATTTGGTATTTGATATTTTCAATCAATTGACCCAAGAAAAAAAACAAACCCTTTTAATTGTTACCCATGACACCGATTTTGCCAGCAGAACTCATCGAATCATTACGATGGAAGATGGTGCAATTATTTGATAAGCAAGTCATGTTTAAATAGCAAACCTTTTACTTCAGGAAAAGAGAATATAGCTTTTTTGATTTTAGTTTTTTCTGGATCAATAGTATAATTAATACTAGTTTTAAAATCGGTTTTGTTAGCAATCGCTTTAGTAAACTCGCTTCGATACAAATCACAATTTTCGAAAACCACTTCGGTTAAATCGGTATTCATAAAGTCAACAGCAATTAGACTACAATTCGTGAAGGCAGTTCCTTTGATTTTTAATGCATAAAATTTAGAAAAATCTAAAACGCAATCGGTAAAAGCAATTTCAAAAATAAGCTTATCGCTCATTGCAAAATTCACTTCCTTAATCTGACAATGAATAAAAGAAACCGTTCTTAATGCCACATGATTGATTTTGGCTCCATTAAAATTACAATGCAAAAACAAACAATCAATAAAAGTGACCTCCATAAAATTGCATCGACTCAAATCACAATTGCGAAAAGTGCATCGTTCAAATTCTTTATGATTTAAAGCGTCAGTAGAGTAGATGATTTGGTCGTATTCATTATCTAAAAAGTAGTCGGACATTGCATAGTATTTGAAGAGAACAAAATACGTTTTTAAAATAAAAAAGCTCCTACATTATTAGGAGCTTTTCTACTTTTGTGACCGCGGCTGGATTCAAACCAGCAACCTCTTGAGCCGTAATCAAGTGCGCTATTCAGTTGCGCCACGTGGCCATTTTTGTGAGTGCAAATATAAATATATTTAATGAGTATGCAAATCAAATTTAAAATAAAAATTGATTTTTTTACGATAATTAATTTTTAGATTTTAGTGCTCGTATTGTCACAAAATACCGCCAACCAATGAGTGCCATTTGCCATTTTTTTGCTTTGGAAACATCCAATCTTTGTTTGGTAAAACTAGGCAATAGTAATTTGTTGAGTTGGGCTAAAAGGACGTACATAATCTTTTCAATTTGAAGCAAATATAAAAAAAAGGCTGTCGTAATGAACAGCCTTTTTTTGTTTTATTTTTTTGCTTTTTTGCTTTCAGCTCGGAGTTTATTTAATTCCGCTTTTGATTTTTCAATTTCAAGTCGAGCTTGACGTAATTCTTCTTTTGCTTCTTGCATTTCTTTTCTAGCTTGTTCTATTTCAGGTCTAGATAATTCTATTTCTCTTTTCGCACACTCCATTTCGGGTCTTACTCTTTTGATAGCGGCTCTTGCTTCTTGCATTGCTTTCTTTTTAAACTTTCAAAATATTTAGCACTAATAAAAGCAGAAGAATATAGTTTAACTAAATTCAAAAATTAGAATTGCTTTGCCAGTTTACTGACGCTAGGGTCTTCATTCAAAATAACTAATCGTGATCTGGTTTTAGATTTGCAAACGCAAAGTTGCGCGATTTCTTAGGATAGGTTGCATAGGAACGATCACTTGGATTTACAATCACAGTCTTAATCGTAATTTCGTCTCCAAGGATAAATCCTTTCAAAACCATTTGATAATCTAGAAGATATTCACCGCAATAATAATTACCGTTGTCATCTTTTTCTATTATTCCAGTGTAAATTCCTTTCGACATTGTATTTTTGTTTATCGTTGCTGCAAAACTAAGCATTTCATGACAATCAAAACCTATAATCGCTTCAATTTTCATCACCATACTTTCTGTGTTTTCGAAGAAGTTACCTTAACTACTATTGAAAACAAAAAAGTGGATTACCAAAGCAAATCGGGGAGTAGTTATTATTTTACTGAAGAAGGCGTTTATCGATTGTCCAATCATTGGGGAAAAGCTGCAAACTGCAAATGGCGATTGAAATCCACTTCCTCAAATCTTTCTAGAACCAAAGTTGGTTATGCCAATTGGAACGCTTTTCATCCAGATAATGATATCGAAAAATTGTATTTTATTACTGTTGATTTAGAGAGTCAAATCGTAAATTATCAACATAAATTATGCTCAGAATACGAGGAAAAATTTGTTTTGAGAACCGCAACAGAAACGACTAAAATTATAAAAAATATTCGTGATTTACTATCCAATGAAAGTTGGGCAAAACACTTTCCAAATCATAACATAAAGGGTTTACGAAAAGAAATCATCGAAAAATTAATTACAACCAATCAATCCCTATTAGAAATCAAAAGAGCATTAACAGCGTCTTTATGATAAATTTTCTTTTAGAACTAGATTCTTAAGCCAAATACAACAGCTCAAAGAAACCAATCCGAGTATTCCCATAAAAAACCAATTGGTTTGATAGCCTAAATGGCTAATGATTTCCATTCCCGATTTCGAACTAGCAATATGAGCCAAACTAAAACTCATCGTAAAAAGTGCCATATAACGCCCTTCATGCCCTTTTGGTGCTCGACTCAGTGCAAATGAATTGGAGAAAGGAAAAATAAACATTTCACCAAATGTGATAAAAATAATACTCACAATTAAAATTCCCGCCCAAGTATTATACAACAAAACAAAAAAGCTTAATGACATCATTAAAGAACCCCAAAGTATGATTTGCAATTTTGGAATTTGTTTTCGCTCAAAAATAGAAACGATAGGCATTTCTAAAAAGAAAATAATCAAACCGTTGAGCGTCATTAAGAGCCCCGTTTGAAATTCAGTGAGTCCATATTGCTCATGATGATACAAAGGTAAAGTCGTAAACAATTGAAAGAAAATCATCGCAGTAGCAAAACAAACAAAAAGGAAAATCCAAAATATTTTGTCTTTGAAAACAGACGTTACTTCAATTTTTTGTGCATTTAACGCATTTTCATCAACTGGTTTTTTCTTTTCTTTTACTAACAATGCAAAGGTCAATATCGAAATAATACAAGTAGCTCCATCTACCCAAAACAATCCTTTATAGCCTATTCCCATAATGATCAATCCACCCAATGCCGGTCCGGCAGCGAATCCTAAATTGACAGCCAAACGAACTAATGTCAAAGCTCTGGTACGATTTTCAGGTTTGGCATATACGCCCAATGAGACAAACATCGCAGGACGGAACATATCCGCAATCGACATGATGACGAACATTGCAATACACAATCCCCAAAAGGAAGTGATGAATTGTAATCCAAAAAACAAGACTCCGCTAGTAAACAAACTAAAAATCATGATTTTATAAAACCCGATTTTATCCGATAATTTGCCACCAAGCCAGGAACCCAACATCGATCCTAAACCAAAACTAACCATGATCCATCCGACTTCCGAATAGGTATAATGCAAATCTTCTTTAAGGTATTTTGATAAAAAAGGAAAAACCATGGTACCAGCACGATTCACAAAAGTGATGATCGCCAAAATCCAAATCTCTCTTCGAAAACCTTTGAAGTTGTTGATGTATTTTTGAAAAGCAGATTTGATCATAAGGAAAGACTCTGTTGCAAAGGTAAAAACATTGTCTACAACCATCTTGTTAATGAATCAACTTTTACGCTATTTTTGTATAAAAAAATACAATGAATAAATTTTATGCCTTTTTATTACTTCTGATGGTGTGTACTTCTCATGCTCAAGATAAATGGGAACCTAAATTAGCAGCTGATTTTCAAAAAAAATTAAATAGCGAATATGCAGATCCCAATGAAAGTCCATTGATGGAGGAAGATTTGAAATATTTCAAACCCTTAGTATTTTATCCTATCAGCGAAAAATTTGTAGTAGAAGCCCATTTCATTAAATCTGCTAATGAAAAAATATTCAAAATGAAAACGTCTAGCAATCGACTTCCAGAATATATCAAATACGGAGAATTGCATTTTGAATTAGACGGTAAAGAATTAAAATTGAATGTCTATCAAAATGTGGAGTTGATTAAAAAACCAGGATTTGAAGAGTCACTTTTCCTTCCTTTTTCAGACGAAACTTGTGGGAAAGGTAGTTATATTGGAGGGCGTTACATCGACTTAAAGATTCCCAAAACGGAGATAATATTGCTTGATTTCAACACTGCTTATAACCCGTATTGCGCCTATAATCATAAATATTCTTGCCCGATTGTTCCTTTAGAAAATGATTTGAAAATAGCGATAGAAGCTGGCGTTAAAAAATTTCATGACTAATGAAATATATCAATCTGCATACGCATCAATTTACGGATCGCCATGATATTTTGGAGATTGTGAATCAATACCCGAATGAGTTTGATGTTGCAATTCCGCACTATTCTATTGGAATTCATCCTTGGTATATTGTCGAAAATAGACTTGAGGAAGATTTGGCAATTATCGAAAGTAAATTGGAGTTAGAAAATTGTTTAGCACTTGGTGAATGCGGTTTAGACAAACGAATTGAAATTCCATTCGATTTTCAAATAGCGGTTTTTGAAAAGCAATTGCTTTTGGCTGAAAAGTATCAGAAACCTGTAATTATACATTGTGTTGCAGCTTTTCAGGAAGTGATTGAAATCAAAAATCGTCTAAAAATTTCTGTTCCTTTGATTATTCATGGTTTTTCAAAAAATGAAGAAACTGCGCAACAGTTAATCAAAAATGGGTTTTATCTCTCTTTTGGGAAATATTTACTTCTAAATCCTGAATTAGAAACAGTCTTTCAAAACGTTGCAAAGGATCAATTCTTTCTAGAAACCGACACGATAGAAGAAGGTATTCGTGAAGTATATCAAGTAGCAGCAAAATATAAGAATATGGAGTTGGAAACATTACTAGATCAAGTACAGAATAATTTTGACAAAGTATTTTCCGACAATCTAAAAATCAAATAATCAAAATGGCAGCATGGACAGAAAGAGCCGAACTTTTATTTAAAAAAGAAGGCTTAGAGAAATTAAGTAAATCTAATATACTAATTGTTGGCGTTGGCGGAGTAGGTTCCTTTGCCGCAGAGTTTATCGCTCGAGCGGGCGTTGGAAAAATGACCATTGTAGATGGAGATGTGGTAGATATCACCAATATCAATAGACAATTACCCGCTTTGCATTCAACAGTTGGAATACCAAAAATTGATGTCGTTGGAGATAGATTGATGGATATTAATCCCCAATTGCAATTGACGAAAGTGCAAGAATTTTTATCTCCGGAACGTGCTTTTGAAATTGTAACAGATGAATACGATTATGTTTTAGATTGTATCGATAGTTTGACACCCAAGTTAAATTTGATTATGGCTGCGAAACGAAAAAGAGTCAAAATTATCAGCAGTATGGGAGCAGGAGGGAAGATGGAAGCTTCAAAAGTGAAGGTGGCTGATATTAATAACACCGTGAATTGTTTTTTAGCTAAAGCGATGAAAAAGAAATTACGAGCTGTCAAGATTGATAAATTGAAAGTTGTGTTTTCTTCTGAAATTCAAGATGAGAGCAGTTTAAAAACTACCGATGGAAGCAATTTTAAAAAATCGTTTTATGGAACCAACAGTTATATGCCTGGTCTTTTCGGATTGTATGCTGCAGAAACTGTAATTCGACATCTTTTGAAAGTAGAGCCTGAGATACAGAGTACTTAAGTTGCTGAGTTTAGCAACAAATTTACAAATACAATCTCAGTAACTCAGAATCTTAGTAACTCAACAACTTTACAATGATACAAACCGTAATTTTCGATATGGATGGCGTAATTGTCGATACAGAACCGGTGCATCATTATGCCTATTTGCAACATTTTAAGCAATTAAATATTGAAGTAACTCCAGAAATGTATGCTTCTTTTACAGGAAATTCAACAAAGAATATTTACGAAAAATTAAAAGCGCTTTATAACTTAAATGAAGAAGTGCAAGATTTGGTGGAAGCTAAAAGAAATCTTTTTAATGAAGCTTTTGATCGTAAAGAAGATTTGTATTTATTGGATGGAGTGGAAGATTTGATTCAAGATTTGCATCAAAACGGAATACAATTGGTTTTAGGATCTTCATCAGCAAAGGTCACTATTGATAGAATCTTCAAGCGATTTCAATTGCATCAGTATTTTTCTCATATTGTTTCTGGGGAAGATTTTCCCAAATCTAAACCACATCCTGCAATATTTGAATATGCTGCAAAGATTTCAAAAACATCCATTAAAAATTGTATCGTTATTGAAGACAGTACCAATGGAATTCTAGCTGCTAATGCTGCTCGAATTTATTGTATTGGTTATGATAGTTTGAATTCAAAAATGCAAGATTACTCGACTGCAAATAAAGTGATACGTCATTTTAAGGAACTGAATTATGAGATGATTAGGAATATCGTTGTATAAGCATTCCTTTCAAAGGAGGGAAGCCTATCCAACGGCTTCTTTATATACTTTTAAGCAACGTTCTCTAGCCAATTTATGATCAACAATAGGTTCAGGATAGGTACTATTATTCAATTCAGGAATCCATTTTTTGATATACTTTAATTCTTTATCAAATTTTTTAATTTGTTCTGTGGGATTAAAAATTCTAAAATAAGGAGCAGCATCTACACCACAACCAGCAGCCCATTGCCAGTTGCCAACATTACTGGATTGTTCATAATCGAGTAATTTTTGAGCAAAATAAGTTTCACCCCAACGCCAATCGATAAGTAAATGTTTGCAAAGAAAACTAGCCACTATCATACGAACGCGATTATGCATGTGTCCTGTTGCATTCAATTCGCGCATTCCTGAGTCTACAAAAGGATAACCCGTTTTACCTTCACACCATTTTTGAAATTCAATTTCATTATTATTCCATTGAATGGCATCGTATTTTGGTCTAAAACTTTTACTTGAAGTATGTGGATAATGCCAAAGAATTTGCATAAAAAACTCTCTCCATATTAATTCATTCCAAAAGGTTTCGTTTTTCTCTTGAATCGCTTTTTCAATCATTTTTCGAATACTGACAGCTCCGAATCGCAAATATACACCAAGGTATGAAGTCTTGTTTAATGCCGGAAAATTGCGAGTTGCTTCGTAGTTTTGAATGAGATTTTCAGAGATGTCAAACGGTGATACTTTAATGGATGATGTTTCAAAACCAATATCCTGTAAACTCAAAAAGGAATAAGAGTGAAGTGCTAATTTGTCCAAATGATTTTCGGAATTGTAAAACTGCAAGTTGATTTTTTTGAAATTTTCCTTCCACTTTCTTGAATAGGGAGTATAAACAACATAAGGCAATCCATCGTCTTTGGTAACTTCACTTTTTTCAAAAATAACTTGATCTTTATAACTTTTAAATTCAATATTGTGAGAGGCTAAAAATTCATAAATTGCTTTATCTCGCTTACGAGCATAAGGTTCGTAATCTCTATTAGCATAAAGGTTTTGAATGGGGTTTTCAGAAATAAGTTTTTTTAAGATTTCAATAGGATCTCCATAAAACACGGCTAACGATTTTCCTTTTTTTTGAAGTTCAGTATGTATTTCACTTAATAATTTATGGATAAAAGTGACACGAGCATCGTCTTTGGGAAGTTGATTTAAAATTGCAACATCAAAAATAAAAATAGGCAAAACAGATTCACTACTTTGTAAAGCTTCAAATAAACCTTTGTTGTCTTCCAATCGTAAATCGCGTCTAAACCAATAGATATTCATATTCTAATTTATAATTCTAAAGGTAATTAATTTACTAATAAAGTAGACATACCGCCATCCACATGAAGAATTTGTCCCGTCATCCAAGAGGATTGATCACTCAATAAAAAACAAGCCATTTGAGCTATATCTTCTGGCTGTCCGAAACGTTTAAGTGGATGTCTTTCAGCTGATTTTTCTTGTTTAGATTCATTATTCAAAAATTTATCCGCCAATGGAGTATTGGTTAAAGAAGGTGCAATCACATTGACTCTAATTTTTGGTGCATATTCAGCAGCTAATGCTTTTGCAAATCCTTCAACAGCAGCTTTTGCCGCTGCAACACTTGTATGAAAGGGCATTCCCATTGAAGCCGCTACGGTACTAAAAAGTACGATACTCGATTGATTTGAAGCTGTAAGTTGTGGTAAGATAGTTTGTACTACTTTGACCATGTCAATAAAATTGATTTTCAAATCATTTTCAAAAGTTTCAATTTTTAATCCTTTAAAAGGCCGAAGATTAATACTACCAGGACAATATACTAAACCATCAATAACAGCAGGTAATTTCGAAGTGTCTAAAGTGTCTGTTGAGGCATCAAAAGGAATATGCGTGCAATTCAATCCTGTTAAGCTTTCGAATGTTCTAGAAGCAATAAAAATATTGGTGTTTAATTCTAATTGGTTTGCTATAGCCAATCCAATTCCGTAGGATCCACCTATAAGTAGTATGTTTTTCATGTTATTTAAATTCTCCAAAAAGTTCAATTAATTTCATTCTACGGTATTCAAAAATTTCATCCAATTTTGGTTTTACCATAAATGGATGAACTAATTGTCCTAATAAACCAAAGGGAACTTTATAATCAATGATATCTTCCATTTCAATACCACCAGGAATTTCACGTATAAAATGTTTGTGATGCCAAAGTGCATAAGGACCAAAGCGTTGCTCATCTACAAAATATTTATTTTCTTGTACGTGTGTTATTTCAGTCACCCATTTGGTTTTGATACCTAAAACGGGCGTTACAATATATTGAATTATTTGACCAGGATACATCGGTCGATCTGCACCAGATTCAATAATAAAGCTCATATATTCTGGAGTAATCGTTTTCAGATTCTTGGGATTTGATAAAAAATTCCAAGCTTCAACTAATGAAATAGGTAGGTTTTGGATACTTTTCTTAGTATAAATTTTCATATAATTCACTTTAATTAAAATGTTTAACAAATGTAGTTAAAGAATAAACAAAATTAATCAGAAATTATAGATTAATTAACAGAATTAAATTCATGATATGTTATTTTTGAATAAACATAAAATTAAACAACATGAAAAAAATTATTTTAGTAATTGTAATGATCTTAGCAGCTTTTCAAATAGAAGCGCAAGTAAAAACTCCGGCACCTAGCCCTAAATCTACTCTTGAACAAAAAGTAGGATTAACCGAAGTAACGATAGAATACTCTCGTCCTAGCATGAAAGGAAGAACAGTTTTTGGGAATTTAGTTCCTTATGGTAAATTATGGAGAACAGGAGCGAATGAAAATACTACAATCACCTTTTCTGATGATGTAGTGATAAACGGTCAAACTCTTAAGAAAGGGAAATATGCCATTTTTACTACACCAAAAATTGATATGTGGGAAGTGGTTTTTTATTCAGATACAGAGAATTGGGGAACTCCTGAGAATTGGAATGAAAAAAGTGTTGCATTAACAACCAATGTTGATACTAAAATGCTCAGTACTACAGTAGAATCTTTTACAATTGGAATTAATAATTTGGATAATAACTTTGCTCATTTAGAATTTTCATGGGAGAAGACATATGTAGCTTTAAAATTTGAGGTTCCGACTCAAAAAACAGCTTTGGCAAGTATAGATAAAGCCTTAGCAGGTCCTACTTCAGGGGATTATTTTTCATCAGCTCAGTATTTTTACCAATCAAATGGTGATATGAATAAAGCATTAGAATATGTCAACAAAGCGATGGATATGAATAAAGACAAACCTTTTTGGTATTCGCGTCAAAAATCATTAATTCAAGCTAAATTAGGAGATAAGAAAGGTGCTATTGAGACTGCCAAGGTTTCTTTAGAAGCTGCTAAAGTTGCCAAAAATGATGATTATGTGAAGATGAACACAGATAGTATTGCGGAGTGGAGTAAGAAATAATAATTAATTCAAATACAATATAAAAAACGTCTCCATTATAGAGACGTTTTTTTATACTATAATTTCTTCTTCACTGTTTCCCATAAAATATTGCAAAATGGAAGACAACAAAATTGTTAACATGGCTCCAATAAAATTAAGCCATAAGAAACTCACAACATCCAAATAAAAGATATAGAAAATGGTTAATTGACTTAATACAGCTCCAATGAATATAGCTTTTGCTTTGATGAATTTAATATAAAATCCGACCAAGAAAATTCCCAATACTGTTCCATAAAATATGGAGCCTACAATATTTACTAATTGTATTAAGTTTTCAAAAAGCGTCCCTACACATGCAAAAAGTATCGCAATTATACCCCACAATAAGGTAAAAAATTGAGTGGCATTGACGAAGTGTTTTTCTGATTTTCCTTCACCAATATTTCTTTTATAAATATCAATGGCGGTGGTAGAAGCTAAGGCATTCAACCCAGACGCCGTTGAAGACATAGCTGCTGATAAAATTACAGCCAGTAACAAACCTATGAGTCCTTTGGGTAAATAATTTAAAATAAAATGTATAAAAACATAATCTTTATCATTGGTTTCAGCTTTAGGATCCGCTTTAGAAATGACTTCTCTAGCTTGGTCTCGTAGGTCATTTTCTTTATTTGAAATGGCTACTAATTCCTTTCTTAAAATTGGATTATCATAATTTTGATTCAAGTGATCGATATAGATGAGATTAATTTCTTTTTTCTCTTCGGACAACTTGACTAATTTATTCTCTAACAGATGATATTCCTCTTTATATTTAGAACTTTCAATAAGTGTTTTATTGTTGGGATTAAAATTTAATGGTACTGGATTGAATTGAAAAAACACAAAAACCATCACTCCAATTAATAAAATAAAAAACTGCATTGGAACTTTTAAAAAGCCATTCATGATCAATCCCATTTGACTTTCTCTCACTGATTTCCCAGACAAATAGCGACCTACTTGTGATTGATCCGTTCCAAAATAGGACAGTGCTAAGAAAAAACCACCTGTAATTCCACTCCAAAAAGTATAACGCGTTTCTGGATCTATAGAAAAATCTACAATATCCATTTTGTGATTGGCACCAGCGATATGTAGAGCATTACTAAAAGTCATATCATTTGGAAGTAAATGCAATATCAAGAAAAACGTGATAAACATTCCGCTCATAATGACAAACATTTGTTGTTTTTGAGTGACATTTACTGCTTTAGTGCCCCCTACAAATGTGTATAGTATCACTAATAAACCAATGACAATATTCATCAAAGTAAGATTCCAACCCAATAATGCTGAAAGTATAATTGCAGGAGCATATATTGTTAAACCAGTTCCTAATCCTCTTTGAATAAGAAATAAAATAGCAGCTAGGGAACGTGTTTTTAAATCGAAACGTTGTTCTAAATATTCGTAGGCAGTAAACACTTTTAATCGATGATAAATAGGAATAAAGGTGACACAGATAACTACCATTGCCAAGGGTAATCCAAAATAAAATTGTACGAATCCCATACCGTCATGATAAGCTTGACCAGGTGTAGAAAGAAAAGTAATGGCACTTGCTTGGGTTGCCATCACTGAAAGTCCAACAATATGCCAAGGCGTTTCATTATTACCTAAAATATAATCTTCTACATTTTTACTGCCTTTGGTTTTCCAAACGCCATAAAAAACGATGAATAATAGAGTTGCTGAAAGTACAATCCAGTCTAATTGTTGCATACTATTATGAAAATAAGAACATGATTAAACAGAAGATCAAGATGTAAATAAGATTGGCTATTAATACCCAAGAGTAACTTTTTTTCCAAGTAGATAGTTTTTCGTTGTTCATGAGATTAATTTTTTTGTAATGAAATCATATTGGCCATTAAGCGATAAGCACCAGAAACACCTTCGGGCAATTCTCTAAAAAAGCTTAAACCAGTATAAATGTAATTCCCTTTTCCGAGTTTAGCTATAAGCAAGGCTCCTTTTTTTGGAGTTTCACCTTTGTCATTAGAAGATAAAACTGGGGTAAATTCTGGTCCCCATTCATTTGGATAATACAATCCTTGTTCTTGTTTCCAATCTTCAAAATCTTTTGAAGATAGTGCATTAGGAATATTTAAAATGGGATGCTTCGGTTCTAAGAATGTCACACTCGCATTTTCATCCGTAACACGATCTCTAGATATTTTTAAAGCGAATGGCGCTATATCTGGTGTAACAAAATCATCCAAGGTATTGTATTGTACAATCATATTATGGCCTTCTTTTACATAATCAAATATGATATTTTGTTTGAAAGCTAATGCTTGAATCGTGTTGTAAGCGCGAATTCCGGTCATCACTACATCAAAATTTCTAAGTTTTTCTATTGATATTTCCTCTGGTTTTATAAGGCTTACACTATAGCCCATTTGAATTAAACATTTAGGAACTTCATCTCCAGCTCCCATAATATATGCGATTTTTTCATGACCTGTTTTAATATCTAATTTGATAAATTTAGCCTCAGAAGATTTCAAAACTTGTTGTTTACTAATGTGTTCATAGCTGATTGTAAACTGCTCTTTATCATAACGTTTAGAGTCGATTTTGGCAATACTTTTAACTGTAATTTCTTCAGCATTTTTTGGAGGATTCACTTGAAAAGAAATGATTTGTTCTTCCCCTTTTTTAACTAAATTGAAAGGATTAGATTGTGGAGATATTTTCCAATTTTCAGTAGCTTCGAGAGTGATTTCTCCTTGAACATTGTCTTTTCCAGCTTTGACTTTTACTTCAATAGTTTTTGAATTTCCATTATTAAAAAGGACAACTTTGTTTTGAATGGAAGTAGTAACAACAGGAACAATATCGAAGGGTTTGTAGACTTCTCCTTTAACATCATCGTTATATTTATAAATGACGTCACGTTCAAATGGAATCGTAATTCCTTGGAGAGTTATATTAAAAACAATTGTAACGTCTCGAATAATATCAGGTTTTCCAATGTTGTTTTGTTGATCAACACGATACATTCCAACAGTACCTTTTTCTTTTAACCAGTAAGGTTGCGTGTATTCGAGGTTTTCAGGAAGTTGAATTTCTAAATCAATATTTTGAACACTATTTGTTTTTAATTCTAAATTTTTAGTGATTTTTTCTGAAGTAATACCATTCTCAATATTTTGCAATTGCATTGGAATTGAACTTCTATTGATTGCTTCTATTTTTAATTTTAAGGTAGCGCTGGAAGTAGCTTCTTGTGTATTGGCAACTGCTTCAAGATACAAGCCAGCACAGGAAGCAATAATTTTTTTGATTTCTTGAGATTTGATGGTTTTCCAATGCTCGTCTTCCAATTGTTGCATTAGTGTATAGGCTTTTACTAAATCAGGGATACTTTCTGATGGATTTTTGAAATTGAAATTCAATTCAACATTTTTCAAAATATCTCCAATTATTTTTCCTCCTTTAACTCGATTCCAACTCGTATCGATTCCTTCAAAAATATTCGAATTGTTTTTAGAAGGTTCACCTTTTAACAATTCTAAATATTCTTGTTCTTCACCACGTGTTCCAGTACTTCCGAATCCTTGTGATTGATGTCGGCTTCTACTAAGCGCGGCTATTTCTTGATTTGATTTCCCTAATGATTGATAATAAACACCAGTATTCAATTGAATAAGATTGGATTTATCTGCTTTCTCAAATTTTTCTTTACTACCATAAAACCACCAAGAAGTATTAAAATAAACTCGTTTAGGTTGCCACGTTGCAACCGATTTTAATTGATTTGTAAATTGATTTGGATTGTTAGTTAAATCAAACGCTTCCAAACTAAGTAATGCTGATGATGTATGGTGACCGTGAGTTGTACCTGGAGACCGAGCATCAAAGCGATTGATGATTATATCGGGTTGAAATTTTCGAATGATATATACAACGTCACTTAAAACGTCTTCTTTATTCCAAATTGCTAAAGTTTCATCTGGATTTTTAGAATAACCGAAATCATTTGCTCGGGAAAAAAATTGTTCCCCACCATCAATTTTTCGAGCTTCTATAAGTTCTTGGGTTCGAATAACGCCTAATAATTCTCGCAATTCAGGTCCAATTAAGTTTTGACCACCATCGCCACGTGTTAAAGAAAGATAACCTGTTCTCGCTTTTTTTTCATTGGATAAATAGGAAATTAAACGGGTGTTTTCATCATCTGGATGAGCAGCAATATAAAGTACTGTACCGAGAAAATTTAATTTTTGAATTTGATTGAAAATAACAATTGCATCAGGTTTTACTGGTTGTTGCGCAACAATAGAATGAAAAAAAAACAAGGTAAAAAGGATAGAAAAGGAAAGCTTTTGCATAAAAAAATCTTTAAGGAGCAATAGCTTCAAATGTAGTAATTAAATAAAATGAACGATTTTATTTAAATGGACTTTAACATATTTCAATAAAAAAATAGATAACAACTTCTTTAATTTAGTTTTTAGAATCTGTTAGAATTTGAATATTTCCTTTTTTAGTATACGGAAATTTTTTCTTATGAATGTCTATAAATTGAGTTACGATATCATCATCATAATCGTTGATGTAAACAAAAACTCTATTGTATAAGGAATACCCTCTATATCCTTCCGGAATTTCATCTCCTTCTACCCATTCAGAATTTTCTTTGTAAAAATAGATGTTTTTCTGAGTATCGAAATAGGCTTCTAAATTTGGGTAATAATAATACCTTAATTGACAATTCGAAATTGGATCAATAAGTGGTGGACTTTCTACTTTTTTGATACTTTTTTGAGAATAACTAGAATGAATTAGAAATAGTATCAAAACGATGCTTGACATTAATTTTTTCATCATAATAAATTTTAATTTAACTTCCATATAAAACTTGATGTAAAGATATTGAATCAATTCGAATAAAATCGATAAAATGTATATTAATATCGATAATAAGCATGTTTTACAATTAAAAATAAAAAAAATACTACAAATATAAAATTAAATAAAGTGATATTTCTCTTGAAAATAAGTTAAAAAATTAAAGTTGATTTAAATAATGATAAACTTTATCCATTGGCATTCCCATCACATTTGGATACGATCCTTCTATTTTGGCAACACCAATATAGCCTATCCATTCTTGAATTCCATAGCTTCCTGCTTTGTCAAAAGGGCTGTATTCTTTTAGATAATAGTGAATTTCATCATCACTCAATAGATGAAAAGTCACTTTTGTAGTTTCAGATAGCACTTCAGTTTTATGTTTCGTTTTAAAACAAACGGAAGTAATTACTTTATGAGTAGCGTTGGATAATGATTGTAGCATTTGAAAGGCATCATCATAATCTTTTGGTTTTCCTAATGCTTTGTTTTTATGCCAAACAATAGTGTCACTGGTGATTAGAATATCGTTTTCAACTAAATCCCCTTCAAAAGCATCACTTTTTAGTACTGCTAAATAATCGGTAATGTCTTCTTCAATTAGATTTGGTGGAAAAATTTCTTCTATTTCCTTTAATCGAATTTCAAAATCGATATCTAAATCTCTAAAGAACTGTTGACGTCTTGGCGATCCAGAAGCTAGGATAATTGTATACTTCTTGAGTTTTTCTTTAAGCATGATTCTTTATGTTATAGGCTACAACTGCAATGGACAAAATTCCAAAGAAAAGGACGAATTTTAAAACTAAACTCAAATGATGAAATTCTTTTTTTGTTTTGGCATTCCAACTTTTTATGGTGAAGTAGAGTAGTGGTCCGACTAGCATTAATAAACTATAAATTGTCGCAATGAATAATTTATTGGAAGCAAAATATTCATTCGTATAATACAACAGGATTAATAATGGAATAAAACTTAAAACAAAGACAACTTTACTCGTTCTTTGAACTCCTAAAACAATCGGTAACGTGTTCATTCCTTGATTGTAATCACCATTAATGTCTTCCAAATCTTTGACGATTTCACGAATAAAATTCAAAATAAAAGCAAAAAAAGCGTAATCCAATAATATGGAAAAAAGCACTCCCATATCTTTTTGATTCCCTTCATAAGTGGCTGGATACAAATCATAAATTCCAATAATAATGACACTAAAAGAAAGCAATAATGCCACGATTATATTTCCAATTAAAATCATTTGTTTCAAACTCGTAGCATACAAATACAATAAAGAAGCAATCAATATAAACAAAGTTGCAAATCCAGGTTTCATGATCACATTCGATAAATAAAAACCAATTCCAACTCCAGCAATAGTCAATCCTACATACAAATTATACGCTAAAGATTCTGAGATTTTGTTACCTACAATTACTTTACTAGGTTTATTTTCCGAATCAGTATCTTGATCAAAAATATCATTGATAACATAACCTCCGGCAGCAATGAGAACAGTCGCAAGGACTAATAAACCATATTGCCAATCGGCCAAGGATAAAGGCACATTTTGCCACTTAAGAAAACCATATCTAAAAATAAGTTGCATAAACGCAAGCATTAAAAGGTTTTGATAGCGGACCAATTTAAAAAAATGAATCATATTAATTTATTTAATCGTGTTTCCCATCATAATACAAATGCCATTTTCCTTGCACTTTCATTACTTGTTCAATGACTTCTCGCACGGCACCTTTTCCTCCATTTTTATGGGAAATATATTTAGATATGGCTTTAATTTCTGGACTCGCATCTTGCGGACAGGTAGGTAATCCAACCAACTGCATCACATGATAATCCGGAATGTCATCGCCCATATACAAAACGTTTTCCGGCTTGATAGTGTAGAGTTCGGTATATTCTTTAAAAGTTTCAACTTTGTTTGGGGAAGCCAAATGGATATCAGTGATTCCTAAATTACGCAATCGTATACGAACTCCTTCATTGTTTCCTCCTGAAATAATACAAACGTTATAACCACTTTCTAAAGCAGCTTTCATGGCAAAACCATCGCGAATATTCATAATTCGGAGCATTTCTCCAGATTCAGTTACATGGACGGAGCTGTCAGTTAATACTCCATCAACGTCGAAAATAAATGTTGTAATATGAGCTAAAATTTCTTTATAGTTTTTATTCATTTCTTTGAATGGATTGAGTCAATAGTGTATAAATGGCTTTTAGATTTTCATTTTTAAGAAAATCTATATGAGAGGCGATTGTTTGTTTATCTTTCCTTTTTGCTGGTCCAGTTTGAGCTTCAGAAGGAGTTAAGGTTTGAATCTTTTCTGCAGTTTCTTGAATTAAAGGTTTTAAAATGTCAAAAGGAACTTTATTTTCTAAACATATTTTATTTCCAATTTGATACAAATGATTCACAAAATTATTGACGAAAACTGCCGAAACATGCAATGCTTTTCGTTGTTTCGTGTCGATTGGATATACAACTTTAGAAATCGAGAGTGCAATTTTTTCGATGATTTTATAATCTTCTATATGTTCACTTTCAATACAAATAGGAATTGTAGTAAAATCGACAATTTTATCTATTGAAAAAGTTTGTAAGGGATAAAAAACTGCTCGCCTATTTTTAGTCGATAAGTCCTTCATAGCGATACTTCCAGAGGTATGAACGACAATTTTATTCGTAAAGGGAATGGAATTGGAAACTTCAGATATCATTGTATCAGAAACGGCTATTATGCAAACATCAACCGTTTTTAGTTCTTCAATTTTAACAATAATTTGATTAGAATCTACAAGGTATTGGATGTTTTTTTTATCTCTAGCACACACCTGGATCAACTTAATTTCGGGTGCTTTTTTCAAAGCAGAAATCAAGTGAAACGCCACATTACCAGAACCAATAATACTTACCGTTATCATGCGGCTAAATTATTGAAAAAAATCAGTAATCTGAAATTAAAGTTATATTGTGATTATTGATTTGTATTAATAAAATAATACACATTGACATTTCTTAAATCTGACATAAATCAACATAGTTTCCAATTTAAAACCAAACATTTTTCCCTACTTTTGCGGGAGTTTTTTAAATAATAATTCCTCTCTAATGGAAAAAAAAATACTTTCCTTTTTGTTCTCCACGCGTTTAATGGCTTTCTTATTCTTGTCGTATGCCGTATCTATGGCAATCGGGACTTTTATAGAAAGTGAATACAATACCGATACCGCTAGAATTTTAATCTACAATACGAAATGGTTTGAAGCCATTCATTTGTTTTTTCTGATTAATTTCTTTGGAAATATCAAACGGTATCAACTTCTCAAAAAGGAAAAATGGGCCACTTTATTACTCCACTTATCTTTTATATTCATTATCATTGGAGCCATCATTACACGCTATATCAGCTACGAAGGCATGATGCCCATTCGTGAAGGCGCTGCCGAAAATCAGATATATTCCGATAAAACATTCCTTACACTATTTGTAGACGGGGAACATAAAGGTGGAATGAAACGACGAATCTTTGAAAAATCCTTGTTGCTTTTCCCTGTGACAAATAATGATTTCTCCATTTCTGAGGATTTTTCAGATATTCCTTTCCAAGTATCCTATAAGAACTTTATCATGGGAGCTACTGAGTCTATAAAAGAAGATCCTAACGGGAAAGTCTATTTTAAAATGGTCGAGTCTGGGGATGGTTCGCGGCATGAACATTACTTGAAAGAAGGTGAAATTCAAAACATTCACAATACGTTATTTGCCTTAAATAAATTTACAAAAGGCGCCGTAAATATCAATACACTAGGAGCTACTTATACAATGGAAACGCCATTCGAAGGACAGTTTATGCGAATGGCTGACAAAATGCAAGGACGAGTTATTAAAGATTCTGTGCAACCTTTGATGATGCGTTCGTTATACAATGTTGGTGGTTCTCAGTTTGTATTTCCTGAACCAGCCAAAAAGGGATTCAAAACGTTTGTTTCTAACAATGATTTCAAAGCAAAAAAACATGACGATGCTTTGGTAGTTACTGTTCAATCTCAAGGTAAATCAAAAGAGGTAACAATCATAGGTTCAAAAGGTAAAATTGGAGAACCTCAAGTGATTACTATCGGTAAATTGGATTTCACTTTGTCGTTTGGAAGTAAAGCGTATGTGTTGCCATTTAAAATTAAACTCAATGATTTCATCGCCACTAAATATCCAGGAACAGAAAAAAGCTATGCCGCTTTCGAAAGTCAAGTAACGGTTTTAGATGGTAATAAAAAGTCGGATGCGCGTATTTATATGAATCATATTTTAGATTACGGTGGCTATCGTTTTTTTCAATCTTCGTTTGATCCAGACGAGCAAGGAACCGTACTTTCTGTCAATCATGATTTCTGGGGAACGCTGATTACTTATATTGGCTACTTCATGTTGTTCTTTGCGATGATGGCAATTTTGTTTACGAAGCATTCGCGTTTTGCAGATATCAAACGAAAGTTAGAAATTGTAAAGAATAAGAAAGCAAAATTACTTTCAATTCTGCTATTATTGTTGAGTTGTAATGTATTTTCTCAAAACCATATGAGTCATAAACCGACTCAAAACCAAATAGATTCCTTACTATATCGATACAAAGTAAACGAAGAACATGCGGCGAAATTTGGGCGATTGATTGTGCAAGATGAAGGCGGGCGAATGAAACCAGTGAATACGTTTTCATCAGAATTGTTGCGTAAAGTCAGCAAAAGCGATGCTTATAAAGACATGAATTCGGATCAAGTGTTTTTATCGATGATTCAATTTCCTCGAGTTTGGTTTGAAGTGCCCTTAATTTACATCAAAAACGGAAATGATAGTATTCGTAAAATAATTGGTTTAGATTCCAAAGAAAAATATGCGCCATTTATCAAATTCTTTGATGAAAAGGGTAATTACAAATTGACACCTTATATTGAAGAGGCTTATAAAGCCTCGCTTCCTGATCAATTTCAAAAGGATTTTATTGAAACAGATCGGAAAGTCAATTTGCTAAATTCGGCTTTAAGCGGCAGTATTCTTCGAATTTTCCCGATTCCAAAAGATCCTAACAATAAGTGGATTTCGTATCTTGAATTGAATCAAGCCAACATTCACGGTATCGATTCTACATTTACAAAAAACATCCTTCCTTTATATATGAGCGCTTTGGATAGTGCCACAATTAAAAAGGATTACGTCAACGCCAATTTCTTTTTGCAAAGTATCGAAAACTATCAGAAAAAATTTGGTAGCGCTGTGCGTCCTAACGATGATAAAATTTCATCAGAAATCCTATATAACAAATACGACATTTTCAAAAAGTTGTATTATTTATACATGCTGACCGGTGTGCTCATGTTGCTTTTTACCATTGTCAATATTTTCTTTGAAAAGAAAGCCATTCGTTATGTGATTCATGGTTTTCATTTATTGATTGGAGTCCTATTTCTACTTCATACAGCAGGATTAATCGCACGTTGGTATATTTCTGGACATGCGCCGTGGAGTGATGCCTATGAAAGTATGATTTATGTAGCGTGGGCAACGATGTTTTTTACCTTGGCTTTTGATATTAAATCGAAACTAACTGTTGCCTCTGGAACATTTGTCGCTTCGATGATCTTGATGATTGCGCATTGGAATTGGATGGATCCGTCGATTGCGAATTTGCAACCGGTATTGAACTCGTATTGGTTGATGATTCACGTGGCGGTGATTGTCGCTAGTTACGGTCCATTTACGTTAGCCATGGTGTTGGGAGTGGTAGCATTAATCTTAATGTTATTCACCAACAAAAGAAACAAAGCCAAAATGGATTTGAACATTCAAGAGATTACCTATATCAACGAAATGGCTTTAACCATTGGATTGGTGATGCTAACCATTGGAAACTTCCTTGGCGGTCAATGGGCGAACGAAAGTTGGGGACGCTATTGGGGTTGGGATCCAAAAGAAACATGGGCATTGATTAGTATTATGATTTATGCTTTTGTGATTCATGCGCGTTTTGTTCCTGCTTTGCGCGGAAAATGGATATACAATTTGATGAGTATTCTTGCTTTCTATTCGATATTGATGACGTATTTCGGTGTAAATTTTTATCTCACAGGAATGCATTCTTATGCTAGCGGCGATAAAGTGGTAACACCAAGTTTTGTGTATTATTCTGTCGCGTGTGTCGCTGTTTTAGGGTTCTTTTCGTATTTGAGTTATAAGAAACATTTAAAAAAATAATATCATGAAAAGTATATTTCATTTAGCGTTAGCATCAATTTTATTTTGCAACTGCCAAGGACAAACTCAAAACAAAAATACTTCAACCACAAAAACTATGGAAAAGCAAACTATTTACCAATTTAAAGTCGAGGATTTATCCGGAAAAACGTTTGATTTTGCGACCTTAAAAGGAAAGAAAATTTTGATTGTAAATACCGCTTCTAAATGTGGATTGACGCCACAATACAAAGATTTAGAAAAAATCTACAAAGAATATAAAGACAAAGGGTTTGTGATTGTTGGATTCCCAGCGAATAACTTTGGCAAACAAGAACCTGGAACGAATGCTGAAATCGAAACTTTTTGCGAAATGAACTACGGTGTGACTTTCCCGATGATGAGTAAAATCTCTGTAAAAGGAAGTGATATGCATCCGATATATCAGTTTCTAACGCAGAAAGCTAAAAATGGTTTGCAAGATTTCGAAGTAGAATGGAATTTTCAAAAATATTTAATCAACGAAAAAGGAGAGTTAGCAAAAGTTGTTTTACCACAAGTGCTTCCAACGGATGACTCCATCGTGAATTGGATTAAAGGTTAGAATGAAAAGGTACTAAACCATAAACTGTGTAAGTAGAAAAATAATGGGGTTTTAAAACCCCATTATTTTTTTGTTTAATTTTAAATTTTACACAGTCTTATGAAAAAAGAAGATTTATTATCAGATGATTTTTTGAAGCAATTCAAAACAGGCGAA
>CANHMG010000010.1 GCA_947461795.1 Flavobacteriaceae bacterium
AGAATGGCCAATCGATATTGCAATTGCCTTAATCTGGGTGGTCTTTGGGATCAACATGATTGGAACTATTTTAAGAAGAAGAGAGCGTCACTTATATGTTGCGATTTGGTTTTACATCGCAACTTTTGTAACAGTGGCTGTATTGCATATTTTCAACAGTTTAGCATTACCAGTTTCAGGGTTAAAAAGTTATTCTGTTTATGCTGGAGTTCAAGATGCCTTAGTGCAATGGTGGTACGGACATAATGCAGTAGCCTTTTTCTTAACGACACCATTTTTAGGTTTGATGTATTATTTTATTCCAAAAGCGGCGAATCGTCCTGTTTATTCGTATCGACTTTCTATCGTTCACTTTTGGTCATTAATATTTATATATATCTGGGCTGGACCACACCATTTATTGTATTCCGCTTTGCCCAATTGGGCTCAAAATTTAGGAGTCGTATTTTCAATAATGTTGATTGCTCCTTCTTGGGGTGGGATGATAAATGGATTGTTAACACTAAGAGGTGTTTGGGATAAAGTTCGTGAAGAACCTGTTTTAAAATTCTTTGTAGTGGCAATTACAGGTTACGGAATGGCAACTTTAGAAGGACCAATGCTTTCTCTTAAAACCTTTAACGCTGTAGCGCATTATACCGATTGGATTATTGCTCACGTGCATGTTGGCGCATTAGCTTGGAATGGATTTATGGCGTTTGGTATGATTTATTGGTTGATTCCACGCATGACAAAAGGGAAATTATATTCTTTGAAATTAGCCAATTTTCATTTCTGGATTGGGACTTTAGGAATTATCATCTATACCTTACCCATGTATGTTGCTGGTTTTACACAAGCTTCCATGTGGAAACAATTCAATCCTGACGGGACTTTAACTTATGGAAATTTCCTTGAAACGGTTACTCAGATTATGCCAATGTATTGGATGAGAGCAATTGGAGGAACAATGTATTTAATAGGTATGTTTGTTTTGGTTTACAACATTATTCAAACCGTTAGAGCGAATGCAGCTGTTGAAGATGAACTAGCTGAAGCTCCAGAACTTCAAAAAATTAGTGCTGGTAGAATTAAAGGTGAAAAATACCACTCTTGGTTAGAAAGAAGACCTATTCAGTTGACCATTTTTGCTACTGTTTCTATATTAATTGGCGGAATTATTCAAATTGTACCTACAATAATGGTGAAATCTAATATTCCAACCATTGCAAGTGTGAAGCCTTATACACCTTTAGAATTAGAAGGTAGAGATTTATACATTCGAGAAGGTTGTGTTGGTTGTCACTCTCAATCCGTTCGTCCGTTTAGAAGTGAAGTGGAGCGTTATGGTCCACAATCGAAAGCGGGAGAATTTGTGTACGATCACCCATTCTTGTGGGGTTCAAAACGTACGGGTCCCGATTTGTTAAGAGAGGGAGGGAAGTATAATGACAATTGGCATTTCAATCATTTCTGGAGTCCACAAAGTATTTCTGCGGGTTCTATTATGCCAAGTTACCGATGGTTGTTCGATAATGAACCTTTGAATATTGCCTTAACTCAAAAGAAAATGCAAGCTATGGCAACACTCGGAGTACCTTATTCTGAGGCTGATATTGCAAAAGCACCTGAAAATTTAAGAGCACAAGCGATTCAAATTGAGAACAACCTCAAAAACGATCCTGACTTTGTAAAAAGTTATGACGATAGTAAAAAGAAAGCAGCGGCAAAAGGAGAAAAATTTGTTCCAATGAATGAAAGAGAAATCGTAGCCTTGATTGCCTACATTCAAAGGTTAGGAACTGATATTAAAGTAAAAGATAACATTAAAAAATAAAATCATGTTCGAACAAATAAAACACAACATGGAAACAATCGCAGGAGTTTCTATCTATCCAATACTTTCATTATTGATATTTTTCATCTTTTTTGTAGTACTTGGTATATGGGTGTTCTCCTATAAAAAAGAAAAGATTGAGGAATTAAGTCATATTCCACTTAATGATAATCAAACCGTTTAATTTTTTAAAACCTAAAAAATGAAAAAATTATTTCCAGTATATGTAAGAGTACCCGTTATTTTCTTCGCCGTTTTTGTGGCTCTTGAATATTTCATCGACTCTGGAGATCGTCCAGCTTTTATTAAGTATCCAATGGTTTCTTTATTTTTATTTGTCTTTCTGTTTTTATTAGTAGCCATTGAAATAATCGTAAATGCAATAGATAACATTACCTATCATTTACTTACTGATGAGCAAAAAGCAAAATTAGAAGAAGTGACTACGATGAACATTACCGAAAGTCAATGGTATAAAAATATTCTAAAAGCCTTAACAAAATCACAACCCATCGAAAATGAAGGTAAGTTGATTCTTGATCATGATTATGATGGCATTAAGGAACTCGACAATACGTTGCCGCCTTGGTGGGTGTATTTGTTTTATGGTTGTATTGTATTTGCGGCAGTTTATTTAGTTCGCTATGAAATTATGGGTGGAGACAATCAAGAAATGGAGCTTAAAAATGAAATGGCTCAAGCTAAAATTGATGTGGCTGAATATATGAAAACGGCACCTGATCTTATGGATGAAGAATCCGTTACTGTATTAACTGACGCATCTTCATTAAGTGAAGGTAAAACTATTTTCACAGCCAATTGTGTGGTATGTCATCGTTCAGATGCTGGTGGAAAAATAGGACCAAACTTAACAGATGATCATTGGATTTTGGGAGGTGGAATCAAAAATATATTTCATACGTTAGAACATGGAGGCCGAGATGGGAAAGGGATGATTTCATGGAAAGGAACTCTTAAACCTAGTGAAATGCAGAAAGTTGCAAGTTATGTATTGTCGCTTAAAGGAAGCAATCCAAAAGACTCTAAAGCTCCGGATGGCGAAATATGGATAGATCCGAAAGTTTCAAAATCAGAGGCAGTATCAGCAATTGATACAACTCAAGTTAAAAAATAAATAATGTCAAAACTACCTGACGAAGCTTTTAGAGATACTATCGGAACAATTGATGAAGCTGGGAATAGGAAATTTATTTTTCCTAAAAAGCCATCAGGGAAGTTTTATGACTACCGAAAGTGGGTCAGTTATTTCTTATTGCTAGTCTTGGTTGCGAATCCATTTGTAAAAATTCACGGGCATCAGTTTATGATGTTCAATGTGTTAGAACGTCGATTCAATATTTTTGGGTTCCCATTTTGGCCTCAGGATTTTTATTTGTTCGTTCTATTTATGATTGTTGGCGTAGTATTCGTCATTTTATTTACAGTTATTTTCGGTAGAATATTTTGCGGATGGATTTGCCCACAAACTATTTTTCTAGAAATGGTTTTTCGTAGAATTGAATATTGGATCGAAGGAGATCGTGGTGCTCAAATTCGTTTAGCCAAACAAGAATGGAATGCGGAGAAGATTCGCAAAAAAGGAATCAAATGGTTTATTTTTTTAATTATATCCTTTTTCATTGCAAACGTATTTTTGGCTTACTTAATCAGTAGTGATGAATTGTTTAAAATGATAACCGATGGTCCTGAAACTCATATAAGTACTTTGATATCCTTGTTGATTTTTACAGGTGTTTTCTATTTTATTTTCGTTTGGTTTCGAGAACAAGTGTGTATTATTGCTTGCCCTTACGGAAGATTGCAAGGCGTTTTATTAGACAACAAATCCATCAATGTTGCCTACGATTTTGTAAGAGGTGAGAAAGAAATTGGGCGTGCTAAATTCAATAAACAAGAAGACCGAGCCACAACAGGAAAAGGTGATTGCATCGATTGTCATCTTTGTGTGCACGTCTGTCCAACTGGAATAGACATCAGAAACGGAACACAATTAGAATGTATTAATTGTACCGCATGTATAGATGAATGTGATACAATTATGAAAAGTGTTGGTTTACCTAATGGTTTAATTCGGTATGCTTCTGAAGATGAAATTGAGAATAAAACCAAGTTTAAATTTACTTCTAGAATGAAAGGCTACACAGCAGTTTTATTCATTTTGGTTGGCATATTAACTGGATTGTTATTTATTCGAAACGAAGTAGAAACAACAATTTTTAGATTGCCTGGACAGCTATTTGAGCATAAAGGAGAGGATATAAGTAACATCTATACTTTTAAAATTATTAATAAAACGAACACCGATTTTAATGACATTCATTTTAAATTAAGAAATATTAAAGGTGTAATTAATGTTGTGGGACAGCAAGAATTTAAAGTAAAAGCGCAAGGAATGGCTGAAGGAACATTGTTTGTTCAGATTCATCAGTACTTATTAGAAAATGATCGTACCAAATTAAAAATTGAAGTTTATAACGAAAATAAAAAAATTGAAACCACAACGACCAATTTCTTAAGTCCGAGGAGTTTCGATTAAACATATAGATATAATGGAATCAACTATGAATACTAAAAAGAATATGCGAATCAATTGGGGAACTTCTATTGTAATTGCTTTCATATTGTTCGCAAGTTTCATTTTGTATTTTATCATCAAAGTCGAAACAAATGCTAAATATGAAAACGAATTAGTTGTTGAAGAATATTATAAGCACGACGCACACTTTGGTGAAGAAATGGTTAAAATTCAAAATGCACATGATTTAGTTGAAAAACCATCCATAATGAACACTGCTGAAGGAATAACAGTCCGATTTCCTAGTGTAATGTATATCAATAAAATAAAAGGAAAAGTGTCCTTCTATAGACCGTCTAATAAAAAATTAGATTTCGAAGTTCCAATTTCGTTGTCTAGTCCAACTTTGCTCATACCTAAATTAAAATTGGTAGGCGGTCTTTGGGACATTTCTATTTTCTGGAGTTATGAAGGGAAAGAGTTTATTTCTAAAGAAACCATTTATTTTAAATAATGAGTTATGTTATATACGGCATTTCTTTTTGGGTTAATTAGCAGTTTGCATTGCATCGGAATGTGTGGCCCTATTGCAATGATGTTGCCCGTAGCAAGAAATAATCCAACAAAAAAGGTACTGCAAATAATCACTTATCATATAGGTAGGTTATCTGCTTATGCATCAATAGGTTTCTTTTTCGGACTGTTAGGAAAAGGTTTATTTCTGGCTGGAATACAACAACAACTTTCTATTTTTATTGGTATTGCAATCATTATTGTAATTGTAATTCCTGAAAAAATTTTTGCACGGTATAACTTTTCAAAACCGGTTTACCAATTAATTTCAAAAGTTAAAACTACTCTCGGAAATCAATTCAAAAATGGCAGTTACCAATCACTATTTACAATCGGAATCCTCAACGGATTTTTACCTTGTGGCTTGGTATATGTGGCTTTATTTGGTGCTATCGCGATGCAAAGTGCAGGTTTTGGAACCCTATACATGATTTTATTTGGTTTAGGAACTGTTCCGATGATGAGTAGTGTTGTATATATGAATTCATTTATTTCTATTCCTTTCCGAAATAAAATTCAAAAAATAATTCCCTACGCAGCCATACTTATTGGTATTTTGTTTATTTTTAGGGGATTAGGATTAGGGATTCCGTATGTATCTCCTTCGAACCTTACTCTTTTTGTGCAACAACAACCGAATTGTCATTAAACCTTTGAATTTTATTATTTTAAACTGCTTACTATTATGGAGAAACACGATTTATTACATGAGTTTCCTGAACATCAGGATAAAATACATCTATTAAAAACTGAGAATAAATATTTCAGGAAATTATTTGATGATTATCACGAATTAGACCATCAGCTTTTGAGAATGAAATCAGGTATTGAAACAGTAACTGATGAGGCATTAAAAGAATTAAAAGCACATTCATTACATCTAAAAGACGAGCTCTATAAGATGATTAAAGACTAAAAAAAAACACGTCAATTGACGTGTTTTTTTTAGTTTTATACTGTCATTGAAAATAAGGATGTATCAGGTAATTTACGTTTTAGCCTTAAATCGAAAGCCATACAAATGTTGCGAACAAAGGGTTTTCCAGCTTCTGTGACATTAATTCCATTGGTATTAATATGTAGTAAACCATCTTTTTCCATTTCTTTTAATTGCAGTATTATTTCCGGAATATGTGCTAAATAATCCTTAGAATCTTTCCATGAAGTTTCGAACTGGCACATCAAATTTAGGATGTGTTTTCGAATAATCAAATCTTCATTTGTCAATAAATGACCTTTAAGAATGGGCAATTTATCCCATTCCAAGAGTTGATAATAATCTTCTAAATTTTTTACATTTTGGGCAAAACTATACCAACTATCACTTATTGAGGAAACACCTAGTCCAATCATTACTTGTGTTTTGGAAGCACTATATCCCATAAAGTTTCGATGTAAATTATTAGTATTAAATGCAACATACAAACTATCTGTTTTTAGTGCAAAATGATCCATGCCAATTTCATAATAATCATTTTCAAAAAGCAATTGTTTGCCAACTTCATATAGTTCTCTTTTGACATCATCTTTCGGAACGTCTTCCTCTTTAAAACCTCGCTGCCCGTTTCCTTTTATCCACGGAACATGAGCATAACTATAAAATGCCAAGCGATCAGGTTGTAAAGATTTAGTTTTTTCGATGGTATCAATAACATCTTCTACTGTTTGGAAAGGCAGACCAAATATCAAATCATGTCCGATAGAAGTATAGCCAATTTCTTTCGCCCAAAATGTGACTTTGGCTACGTTATGAAAGGATTGTTCTCTATGAATCGCTTTTTGGACTTTTTCAGAATAATCTTGCACACCAAAACTTACTCTTCGAAAGCCTAAATCGTATAATTTTTGCAAATGAGCTCGAGTAGTATTGTTAGGATGTCCTTCAAAACTAAATTCATAGGTTTCTGCTTTTTTAGCATGGCAAAAAATCCCATTGATGAGATCTTCAAGATTTTTAGTGGAAAAGAAAGTTGGAGTTCCGCCACCCAAATGAATTTCTTTAACAATTGGAGTCTCTTCTAAAATTTTACAATACAACACCCATTCTTTTAAAACAGCTTCAATATAAGGATGTTCAACTTCGTGATTTTTGGTGATACGTTTGTTGCATCCACAAAAAGTACACATGCTTTCACAGAATGGAAGATGAATATATAGGCTAATCCCTTCTTTTGAGTTGCTTTTTAAAAATGATTTTTTTAAAGTATCAACCCAAATTTCATTCGAAAAATTTTCATCATCCCAATAGGGAACCGTTGGATAACTTGTGTATCTTGGACCTGGAACATTGTATTTTTGAATTAATGAAGTCGCCATTTATATGGAATTTGATCCTTCAAAAATAGAGTAGTCTTGAGTAATTTTCAATGACAAATATCATATTATGTGTTATCAAAAAAAAACCTCGTATTCCATAAAATACAAGGTTTATATTAATAAAAAGAAAACAATTTATTCTGATTTAACAATTCGTAATTGTTTTAATTTTGCCTTTAAAACTTCTAAACTTTCTTTATGTTTAGCGATGTTTTTTCGAACTTCAAGAACAATTGAATTTTCTTTCTTAGCGTTTTTAGTATTCGTAAAAAACTGAATATTATTTTCTAATTGGAAAATTTCATTTTGAACTTCTTCAATTTTTCGAATCAAGAATATTTTTTCATTTTCTAATTTGCGGGTATCATTATTTTCAGATAAGTTCCCAACTCTATTAGAGAATCGAATCATATCGGTTTCTTTTTTACTCAAACTTAGTTTTTCAAAAAGGACATCTAATATTTTATTGAATTTCCCTTCGATATGTCTTCTGCCTTCAGGTACTTTTCCAAAACCTTTCCAATTTTCAATATGCAATTTGATGGCTTCCAAATCTGTTTTGTGATTACCGGTCATTTCGAAAGCTCTAAGAGTTTCTAAATAAGCTTTTTTCTTTTCAAAAGCTGCTACTTCATCAGGATTCTCCTCGCTTTTATTCTTTTTTAAATTTTCAAAATAAGTGTTACAAGCGGCTCTGAATTCTGTCCATAATGAATCTGAAAATTTTCTAGGAACGTGACCAATGGTTTTCCATTCTTCCTGAATCTGTTTCATTATTGGAGTAGTAGTTGCAAAATCAGTACTTTCTTGCAATTCTTTTGCTTTAACAACTAGTGCCTGTTTTAAATTCAGATTGGTAGTTTGGTCTTTTTTAATGTCTTTGTAGAAAGAATTTTTCAATACATTAAAACTTCGAACTGCGTTTTTAAAGCTATTCCAAGTTGCTTCATTGACATCACTTGGTACTTTGCCAGTACTAAAGAATTCGTTTCTAGCCGCTTCCACTTTGACAACTTGTGCTGTCCAAGCGGCATGTGAATGAACATTTTCTTGAGCTAATTCTTCTAATGTAGCAATAATTTCTTTTTTCTTATTTAAGTTTTCTTGTTCTATTCCTCTTAAATTTTCAAAAAGCAATTCTCTTTTGTCATGCATTTGTTTGGTTAAATCGCTAAATTTATTCCAAACTTCTTCACGATGCTCTCTTGAAACTGGGCCAATTTCTTCTTTCCAAATTCGGTGCAAATCTTGTAATTCACGGAAAGCTTTATTGATGTCATTTTCATCAACCAATTCCTCAACACGAGCAATAATTTTTAGTTTTTGTTCTAAATTGTGTTTGAAATCAACATCTCTAGCTTCACGATCTAAATGCAAATAATCATAAAAATTTTCTACATGAAAGTGATAGTTATTCCAAACGTGATTGTATTTGTCTTTTGGAATTGGACCTGCAGTTTTCCAACGGTCTCTTAAATCATTAAAATGATTAAGCGTGTTTTTTATATTTTCTTGAGGATTGATTAGGTTTTTCAATTCTTCAACAATGGCTAATCGAACTTCAAGATTGGTTTTTAAATTGGATTCAAGACTTTTAAAATGTTTGCTTTTTCGGTCTCTATATTGAGAATATATTTGATCAAATTTTGTTTTTAAAGGGAATTGATAATGAAAATCTTCTGTAGATTCAGGATTTTCAGCATGAAATGCATCCTTTTTTTCTTCTAATAAATGATAATATTTAGCAAGAAAAGATTTCTTTATTTCTTCTACATGGTCTTTCACCGCCATCACTTTTTCGTTAGAAGTAAGCGATTCTAATTCGGTTACTAAATCTTCCATAGATAAGGTTTCATAATCCTGTAATGGAATATCGTGACGAACTGTTTCATCTTCACTTTCAGCAGCATTAACCTCTGTGATTGCAGAAATTGCTTCATCATCTGAAGTAATTTTTTTCTTTTTAGAGGCAGCTTTAGTAACTGGAGTTTGCTCCTTTAGTCCGCTAACACTCGAGTCTTCTACTTCAGCTATATTGACTTCTGTAATGTCATCTGTAGCAAGAGTTTGCTCCACAATTTCGCTATCGTTTGAGTCTACAATCGCTGCAACTGCGATTTCTTCCGTAACTTCTTCAATAACGACTTCTTCAATAGTTTCCGAAATTGGAGTTACTTCTGTTTCAGGAACAACTACTTCTTCGATAACTTCTTCTGTTGGGGTTTCCTCTAACAGATCACTATCGTTTGCGTCTTCAACTTCCGCAATAATTTCTATTTCATCAGTAGTTTCAACTACCTCATCAACTGAGATATTACTTTCAATTTCAGCGTTTTGAGAATCTTGTACTTTAGATTCAACTTTTCCATCTGTCTCATTTTTTACTTCAGACAGGCTATCATTCTTTTCTTCTAACATCACTAAAATGTATAACGATTATATTAATTTTCCACTTTTGGAATGCGAAAGATAGTAAAGGCACTTTAAAATACAAAGAAAAACCAATAATTATAGTCAAGTAGCTTTTTCAGGGTTTTATTTCAGGAGCAAAATCCTACTGTTCACTATTGTCTTTTGCTCCACTCAAGTAAAACGCACAGATGAAGTAAACAACCAAACAAATGCATACTCGCTTTCTTTTTGGATAGGTAATAATATTAGAACGGAATTTAGTTAAATTAGGAAGTTTATTTATTCCATATTTTCCATGCTTTTTCTGCTTGAAAAACTAACATACTCATTCCGTTTTTAGTAATAGCCCCTTTTTGCTTTGCTTTTTTTAGAAATTGGGTTTCTTCAGGATTGTAGACCAAATCAAAAGCAATATGTTTTTCTGTAAAATAGTGATAGGGTATTGTAGGGAATTCTTTAACGTTTGGACTCGTTCCTATTGGGGTACAGTTGATAATAATTTGAAAATTATCGAAAGTAGTTTCGTTAATTCTATCGTAAGTTATCGTGTTTTTACGGTCTTCTCTTGAAGCAAAACTAAAAGTAATATCTAATTCTTCTAGTGCAAAAGAAACTGCTTTTGATGCTCCACCAGTTCCTAGTATCAATGCTCTTTTATGATGTGCTTCTAATAAAGGTTTCAAGGATTTCTTAAATCCAAAATAATCCGAATTGTATCCTTTTAGTTTTCCTTTTTTTGTAAATCGAATGACATTAACTGCGCCTATTTGAGAAGCTTTTTTAGATAAAGAATCCAAATAAGATATTATCGTTTCTTTATAGGGAATCGTTACATTGAGTCCAACGATATTTGGATTATCTTGAATTAATTTTGGAAAGTCTTCAATACTTTGCAAGTCAAAGTTTTCATAAATACAATCAATAGCATTGGTGTTGGCAAAGCGTTCTGTAAAGTATTTTTTGGAAAAAGAATACGCTATATTTTTCCCAACTAAACCATAGACTTTCATTTCTGTAGGTTTATTTGGAATGTTTTTCAATTGCTTTTTGAACTAAATTCATTTCCCAAACTACTGGAAAAAGATGTTCTAACAACATGCGGTTTTTAAAATTTAAACGCAAACCATTACTCAAATGAAATTTCCCTTTTGTTGTTTCTTGAAGCATAAGATACAATCCAGCCAATCTATATTCTACTTCATATTCTTCAGGGAAATATTCAGATGCTTGTAATAAGGTTTGAATGGCACTTTCAAATTCTCCTAAAAATTGAAGTATATCTACCCAAAACAACCAGGTGTCTAACATGTAATCTCCATGTTCTACTGCTTTTCGGTAGCCAAATTCAGCATCTTCAAATTGATTTAATTCTTTGTTTATTGTAGCAAATCGTTTCCAATAAAAACGATTTTCATTATCAATAGTTAAAGCTTTATTGACATAATACAATGCTTTTTTGAAATTCTTCTGACGTACATAAAAGTCGGTTATGGCTATCCATCCTTTATCTAATAATGGATCTTCGTGTACCGTTTTATTAAAAAACTTTAAGGCTAAAACTTTGTTTCCTAACTTTTCATGACACTTGCCTATTCGCAATAATGCATACGAAGTAGGATCGTCTAATTCGATAGTTCGGTTATAACTTTCAATTGCTTCCTCGTATTTTTTGAGTCTTTCTAACGTTTTCGCTTTTTCCATAAAAGCTCCTAAGAATTCGTCATCTATATAGGTTGCAAATTCAAAGGCACGTAAAGCCTCGAGATATTTTTTTAATCCATAGGATAAACGACCTATTTGATGCCAAGCAATTTCACTATAAGGATTGCTATCTATATAATGGTTTAGATATGTTATTGCTTCTTCATTTTGATCTAAAAACTCAAAACAATACACTACATTATATAAAGCAGCTTGGTCTTCTGTATCTTCTTCAAGGCATTTGATGAAATTTTGTTTGGCCAATTCTAGGTCATCCATAAATAGATATTCCATGCCAATCAGATTATAAACATCGGCGTAATCATCGGTATATTTAAGCGCAGTTTTTAAGAATTCCACCGCTTTTTCGTGTTGATCACGTTTAGAATAAATGCTTGCTTTTTGAATGTAGATTTCTTCGTTATTTGGTTCAATCGCAAACAATTCGTTTAAGAGTTTTTCTGCTAAATCGAGTTTGTCTTCATAGACCAGCATTTCTACTTGAACTAATTTTAAACCGGTAGATTTCGGATGTTGTTCTAGAGCTAATTTTAAGGCTTTTTTAGCTAAGGAAGCTTTCCCCATATCAAGATAATGCAGGATAATTTCCTCAAATTCCTCGGAGTCAAAAAAGAGTACTTTGTTGGTTTTCAACATCGACTCGAATTTGGATAAGGATAAGTTATAATCGTCTTCTTCGTCGCTTAATTGCATAGCTTTTGGTTTAAAATTATCCTAAATAAAAATAGGAAAGGTTACACGAGATAGGGGAAAAGTCCGTAATTGTTGTGAACAATTTAATTAACAAATAAATTTGTATTAAAATCTACTGTCATAGCCCTGATAGGAGAGAAAATCCTTTTGCTGCTGTGTTTGCAGCGAAAGATTGTAACGGATAGCAGGAAATAGCTCCTAAAAACTAGCCTTCTTTTACAATTTCATCCAGCGATTCTAAAATGATTGCACAACCTTCTCGAATTTCATCTTCTGAAATAGTAAGCGGTGGTGTGATTCGAATCGCATTTCCTTCAAAGAGCAACCAAAAAAGGATTAATCCTTTGTCTTGGCATTTGAAAATCACTTTATTGGTGATTTCAGGATGAGCCGTCATAGCAGCTAGCATCAATCCTTTTCCTCGAATTTCGAGTAGCAAAGGATGTACCAAAAGCGATCGAAAAAGCTTTTCTTTGATTAATGTCTGTGGAATCAAGTTCGTTTCAGTAATTTCTTGCAAAGTTGCCAAACATGCTGCCGCTATGACAGGATGTCCGCCAAAGGTGGTGATATGACCGAGTTTTGGGTTGTTGCTAAGCAAGTCCATGTGGGCTGCAGAGGCTGTAAATGCTCCAACAGGCATGCCGCCACCCATTCCTTTTCCTAGAATAACTACATCGGGAATGACATTATAGTTTTGGAACCCGAATAATTTTCCAGTACGACCGAATCCAGGTTGAATTTCATCAATAATCATTAAAGCACCAACTTCATCGCAACGTTTTCGTATTTTGAGTAAAAAATCGTTTTCTGGTTGAATAAAACCAGCGCCACCTTGAATGCTTTCTAGAATAATTCCTGCAGTTTTAGTAGTTATTTTTTGAATATCGTCTTCGTTATTGAATGTGATAAAATCGACGTCAGGAATCAAAGGTCTAAAGATTTGTTTGCGTTCTTCAAACCCCATCACACTCATAGATCCCATGGTGTTGCCGTGATAAGCATTGTGACACGAAATCAATTGACTTCTGCCCGTAACTCTTCGCGCCAATTTTAAGGCGCCTTCGGTAGCCTCGGTTCCTGAATTGACTAGGTACGTTTTTTCTAAAGGTTTGGGTAGGAGTGAAGCTAGCAATTTACAATATTCAACCGCAGGACTTTGGGAATATTCTCCATATACCATCACATGAGAATATTTATCGAGTTGGTTTTTGATGGCGTTGTTAACACGTTGATTTTGATGGCCTAGTGAACAGGCAGAAACTCCGGCTACAAAATCTAAATATTTTTTGTTATTGGTATCGTAGATGTAGGAGCCTAGCGCATGAGAAATCTCCATGCCAAGTGGATAGGGAGAAGTTTGGGCTTGGAATTGAAGGAAATCTGGGTTCACTATTTCTGAATTAACCGCGAAGTTCGCAAGGGTTTATTTTACTATTGGCTTATCAGCTGGATTATTCTTATCATAATCCAATGTTTCTTTTCTGACTTTCATTGGGACATTTTCCTTGGCCATTTCGGCTTTACTGTCTTTGATGATTTTCTCGTTCATTTCGTTTTCTTCTGGCGGAAAAATATCGTCTTTGGATTGGATGCGTTCGTCTTCACGCCAAATAAACCCGCGGAGCTTTCTAGCATTTTCCGGCAAATCTTTTTCAGGATAAATATCGCCGTCAACATTGGTAAAGAAAGTCATGCTATTAATCGTATTACCTTCTAAAGTCATATTGATTTTGCTACTAACGTTTTTGTTGATTCCGATGAGTTCATGGGCATCATTTCGCAAATAATAGAGGACTTCGGTGTTTTTAATGATATCAACTTCTGATAATTTGTTGTCTTTAAATTTACCATATAAATTTTGCCCTTTAACTTGATTATAACCAGTTCCAAGCGAATCTTTTGATATAATAAATGCGTTGTTGAGTACTTTGAGGGAATCGAGCTTTTGTGTGGCATCATTTCCTACGAGATGCATGACATCGCCTGTCATTTGATTGTCGAAATTCCAAAGTATAGGTTTTCCAATCAGCTGAGTGATGTTGGTTATTTGGCTCGAGTGAATAGAATCGCATTTCCCACTCATGTCTTTTTTGAAAATACGTGCATTGTTATAAGCTCTAACAATTCTTTCGTTTGGTTTGCCAGTTATTAATAATTTTTTTCCGTGAATGTAAACTGAATCTTTTTCCATTAAATTGATTGCAACTGCTCTTTTCGTAACAAACATCGAATCTTTCTTTTTGTAGATTTCGGCATAATGCCCTTTGATAATGCCTTTATTGATGGAATCCGTAATTTTCACATTGTTGGTTGCAGAGGCAAATTCAGTATTACGATTGTAGAATAAGCTATCGCCTTCAATCAATCGGTCTTTGTATTTGATATAGGATTTCCTTAGAAAATGGCCAATATTTTTTTTGCTATCGTAGAATCCTTTTTCAGTATAAATGAAATTCTCTTTACTAGTTATGGTTGATGGACCGAATAAATAGGAGTGACCCGAATTATTGTAATAATCTAAGTGATTCGATTTGACTACATATTTAGGATTGGTAATCGTAACAGCGGTTAAAAACTGAAATTTCTTCTCGTTGGCATAATACTTTCCAGATTTGCTTTTGAGGACATTGTCTTTGTTGGTAATGGTTCCGTAAGTATTGTAAGCTGCTTGTTGCGTGTTTCTGTCAAAATTTAGAGTGTCCGTAACCAAAGTCATTTCTGGGGAACGCATTTCTACATTTCCAGTAGCATAGGCTTTTTTTACGTTGCCATTGTATTCGGCATATTTACTATTCATAAAAAGCGTATCACCTTGAATCATACGAACATCTCCAAACGCTTTGACATAATTTTCCTTTTGAAAATAATACGCTTTGTTGCAAAACATCTTCACTCCATCATGATTGATACGTACGTTTCCTTGTAATAAAACTGCATCAGGAATTTCGACTTGATTTACATCAGCAAAATCAGAGTTTTCTATATTGATTTTTTTAGGAGTTTGTGCCAAAATTGAACTCAAACTAAATAAAAGCAAACCAATAAAAGTGAAAAATTGTATTTTCTTCAACGGAATAATTTTTTGCCAAATTTATGAAAAAGCGTGCAACGAAATCGTTTATTAAGAATTATTTATTAGATGATAGGAAGTGTGATTCTAATTTTTATATTTGTAAATCTGTCTTTAAAAATAAAGAAACAATGAAAAAAATAGTATTACTTGCTTTGATAGGTTGTTCGCTTTCTGCGAATTCTCAAATTAAAAAAAAGAAAGCCATGCCCACGAAAAAAACGGAAATCGTTTCAAAAAAGAGTGAAACTCCCATCGAGCGAAAAGCAGTCGTATATCAGGTGTTTACGCGTTTGTTTGGAAATAAAAACACGACAAATGCTCCTTGGGGAACCATTGAGAAAAATGGGGTAGGAAAGTTTAATGATTTTACGGATAAAGCGTTGCAAGAAATCAAGAAATTAGGTGTAACTCATATTTGGTATACCGGTGTCCCTCATCACGCATTAGTAAATGATTATACACAATATGGCATTTCTAACGATGATCCTGATGTGGTTAAAGGTCGCGCAGGTTCTCCGTATGCTGTGAAAGATTATTACAATGTTGATCCAGATTTAGCGGTTAATCCAGCGAATCGTTTGCAAGAATTTGATGCATTAATTGCTCGAACTCATAAAAACGGTTTGAAAGCTTTAATTGATATTGTCCCAAATCATGTGGCGAGAAAGTATGAAGGTAAATCGAATCCAAAAGGAGTTCGAGATTTTGGGGCAGATGATAACGTAAATGTAGTATACGATAGAAATAATAATTTCTATTATATACCAGATAATAGATTTGAAGTGCCAAAATCGGATTCTTATAAGCCATTGAATGGTGAGAAAAACCAATTGATAGATGGTTCGTTTGATGAAAATCCTGCAAAATGGACAGGCAATGGAACTCGTTTGCCAAGACCAGACATCAACGATTGGTACGAAACGGTCAAAATTAATTATGGAATTCGCCCTGACGGTTCTAAAGATTTCCCTGAATTACCAGCTGGATATGATAAAAAATCATATAAAGAGCATTATGCGTTTTGGGCAAACAAAGAGGTGCCTAGTTCATGGAAAAAGTTCCGAGATATCGCCTTATATTGGACAGCTAAAGGAATAGACGGATTCCGTTACGATATGGCCGAAATGGTGCCTTATGAATTTTGGAGTTATATGAATTCGGCTATCAAAATGAAAAACCCCAATGCCTTTTTATTGGCGGAAGTATACAATCCGAATGAATACAGAAACTATATCAATTTAGGAAAAATGGATTATTTGTATGATAAAGTTGATTTGTATGATCATCTAAAACAAGTAATTCATGGTAAAGCATTGCCAGATCCGATATCTGAAATTCAAGCAAAGTTTGCGGATATTGAGCACCATATGTTACATTTCTTAGACAATCATGATGAACAACGATTGGCAAGTAAAGATTTTGCAGGAACTCCTGAAAAAGGAAAACCTTTGATGGTGGTTTCTACGACATTGAGTTCTTCCCCGACCATGATTTATTTCGGACAAGAAGTGGGAGAAGCGGGCAATGAGGATGGTGGATTTGGAAAGCCATCAAGAACGTCAATTTTTGACTACGTAGGAGTTCCGAGTCATCAAAGATGGATGAACGATGGACTTTTTGATGGAGGAAAATTAACAGAATCCGAAAAAAGCTTAAGAGATTTCTATTCTCGATTGCTGAATTTCTCAATAAACAGTCCGGCATTAATGGGCAAATTTCAAGAAATACAAACTTTTAATCGGAATCATATTCCACTAAGCAATAGTAGTCAAGAAGCAAGCGCAATTTCAAATGAAACAACTGCAAATAATATTGGTAAAAATAGTTACAGTGAGGGAATTTATTCTTTTGTACGTTGGTCTGATTCTCAAAAATTAATTATTGTTTCAAATTTTTCTTGGGTTACAGCAAGTGAATTCGATTTATTTATTCCTGCGGATCTTATAGGGGAATGGAAATTAAAAGAAGGGACCTATGAATTGAAAGAGCAATTATCTCCCAAAGTGCGCGCTTATTTAGTGGTTAAGGATGGTGAAGGAAGTGTGAAGATTTCTATTCCACCTTCAGAATCTTTTATATTTGGTTTTTAATTGAATCAAGTAATATTGCAAGTCGTACTGAAAAGTGCGACTTTTTTTTATTTCTTTAAACTGTATTTTAAAAATAAAAAACCGATGGTTCCAGCAATTAAGGACGCAAGTAAAATTGCAATTTTAGAATGGTCAATTATTTCTTTGCTGTCAAACGCCAACAACGTAATGAATATTGACATCGTAAAACCAATTCCTCCTAGAAAGCCAGCGCCAATGATATTTTTCCATTTCAAATCGTTAGGTAAAGCACAAAGTCCCAAGCCTGCAGCGATATAGGAAAGTAGCCAAATGCCTAATGGTTTTCCGACAATCAATCCAAGTATAATTCCAATACTATTAGAATGCGATAAACCCTCGAATAAATGGTCACCCAATGTAATACAGGTGTTAGCAATAGCAAACAATGGGAGAATCACAAAAGCCACTGGTTTATGCAAAAAATCTTGTAATAGAAACGAAGTTGATTTCTCATTTCCATTCCCAAATGGAACTGCAAAAGCGACTAAAACGCCCGTAATTGTTGCATGAATACCACTTTGCATCATAAAATACCACATGATTATTCCGCCAATCAAATAGGGAATTAGATTGCGAACTTTTAACCTATTGAATAATATAAGCAAAATCCAAATGGATAAGGCAATGCCAAGATGAAAAAAGGAAATGCTTTTGGTATAAAAAATAGCGATAACTAGAATTGCTCCCAAATCATCAATCACCGCTAATGCCGTCAAGAAAACTTTGAGTGATGTCGGAACTCGATTGCCTAAAAGAGAAAGTATTCCAACTGCAAAAGCGATGTCTGTTGCCATGGGTATTCCAGCGCCAGATTGTGTTGCAGTACCATAATTGAACAACAAATAAATCCCGGCAGGAACAATCATTCCGCCAAAAGCACCAAAAAGGGGTAATGCTGCATTTTTGATGTTGGAAAGTTCGCCAATATAAATTTCACGTTCCAATTCTAAACCGATCAGTAGAAAGAATATAGCCATCAAACCGTCATTAATCCAATCTACAAGAGAATGGGAACCGATAGGTTGATGCCAAAAAGTAATATATTCGGATTGAAATATGGAATTAGCAAGAATTAAGGATACAAGGGTAACAAAGACTAAAACCAATCCACCAGCTTTTTCGCTTTCGAAAAATTGGGCAAAAAGGTTGGATGCTTTAATCGGTGCTTCTTTCAATGTTATTTGTGTATCGTTTGTTTTCGATCTGGTCCGACGGAAACAATTTTGATAGGAACTTCCAATTCTTTTTCAATAAAATCAATGTAGTTTTTGAGTTCAACAGGTAATTCATTGTACGAACTCATTCCCGTTAAATCCGCTTTCCAGCCTTTAAAATCGGTATAAATTGGAGTTACGTTTTCAGGTTCAATAGTATAAGGAAGATGTGAAATTGTTTGACCCTTATAATCATAAGCAGTGCAAACTTTCAACGTTTCAAATCCAGATAAAACATCTCCTTTCATCATCATCAATTGTGTTACTCCATTGATTTGAACCGCATACTTCAACGCGACTAAATCCAACCAGCCGCAACGTCTTTTTCTCCCGGTTACCGAACCGAATTCGTTTCCAACACTCGCCATAATATCTCCGGCTTCTTCAAAGTCTTCGGTTGGAAATGGACCGCTTCCTACTCTTGTAGTGTAAGCTTTGAAAATCCCGTATACTTCTTTGATTTTATTAGGTGCAATTCCTAAACCTGTGCAAGCACCCGCAGCGGTTGTATTGGAAGAAGTTACAAACGGATAGGTTCCGAAATCAACATCGAGTAACGAACCTTGAGCGCCTTCGCAAAGAATTGATTTTCCAGCTTTTTGAGCTTGGTGTAAATATTCTTCGGAATCGATGAATGTTAGTTGTTTCAATTCTTCAATAGCATCAAAAAACTCTTTTTCCAATTCCGGTAAATTATATTGAATATTGACGTCATAAAAAGCAATCATCGCTTCGTGTTTGTCTGCCAATGCTCTGTAGCGTTCTTTAAAATCAACTAGTTCGATATCGCCTAAGCGAATTCCGTTTCGACCGGTTTTGTCCATATAGGTTGGGCCAATTCCTTTGAGAGTAGAACCAATTTTAGCTTTACCTTTGGCAGCTTCCGATGCGGCGTCTAGTAAACGGTGCGTTGGTAATATTAGGTGTGCTTTTCGAGAAAGAATTAATTTGCTTTTGATGTCTAGATTAAATTTAGCCAAGCCATCCAATTCGCTTTTGAAAACGACAGGATCGATAACCACGCCATTACCAATAATATTTATGGAATTCTTATGAAAAATCCCTGATGGAATCGTTCGCAAAACATGTTTAATTCCGTCAAATTCTAAAGTGTGTCCCGCATTGGGACCGCCTTGAAAACGCGCTATAATATCGTATTTAGAAGTTAGAACGTCTACAATTTTTCCTTTGCCTTCGTCGCCCCATTGTAATCCTAGTAATAAATCTACTGCCATTTTTTTGTATTAGTTGTGTGTTGTAAGTTGTGTTTGCGTTAGGGATTAAGGCTTTGTTTGAGCTCTTTTGCGAAGTATGAGCAAAAAGCGAGTGCCGAAAGCCCGGGCCGCAGGTAACGCCTTAATTATTCGCTTTTTTTCTTGTTGCCGTATAAATAAAGGGAATGATTGTGAATTTCGATATTAAAAATCTCTTCTATTGTTTTTTTAATCATTTGAATTCTGGGGTCACAGAACTCAATCACTTCGCCAGTATCGGTCATGATAATGTGATCGTGCTGTTTGTCGAAATAGGATTTTTCGTAATGTGCTTGGTTTTGACCAAACTGATGTTTTCGAACTAAAGCACAATCGAGCAACAATTCGATGGTGTTATAAAGAGTCGCTCGACTCACACGATAGTTTTTGTTTTTCATTTTGATATAGAGATTTTCAATATCAAAATGTTCTTCGTTGTTATAAATTTCATGAAGAATAGCAAAGCGTTCGGGTGTTTTTCGATGTCCTTTGTTTTCAAGATACAAGGTAAAAACATTTTTTACAATTTCTTGATTTTTACTATTGTCGGAAGCAATTAATGTCATGCGCCAAAGTTAATTTTTTTATTGAGTAGTTGAAAAGTTTAAGGTTTAAAAACTTCAACAATAATGAGTAGTTTTCAACATTTTAAATTTAAGAAGTCAAAATTAAGTTTTCGTTTAAATCGAAAATGAATTAAGACATTTTTATAAAATTGGATTCTTCAATTTGGAATATATGCGATTTCATTACGAAAGTTTCTCGAACGATTATCAATATAAAAAGCACCCAAAAAGTTCCTTCGAGCGATATAGAGAAGCCATTCAATACTGAATTTTGGTGGTGCTAACTAGACTTAATCCATTTTTTTAAAACAATTTCCAGATCATTTTGCATAATGGGTTTAGGAAGGTAATCATCCATTCCCACTTGAAGGCATTTTTCTTTTTCGCCTAACATGATGCCGGCAGTGAGTGCTATAATTGGTGTTCGTTTTGTAGTTTCTAGTTTACGAATTGCTTGAGCAGCTTCGTAGCCATTTTTTTTTGGCATTTGAACGTCCATAAGGATAAGATCAAAATTGTTGCTTTTGAATTGTTCCACCGCTTCTTCTCCATTAGAGGCTTTATAAATTGTTGCATTGGGAATCATTTTATGAATGATTGTGGTGGCCAGAAACATATTGATGGCATTGTCTTCTACTATGAGAATTTCTAACGATTGAGGAAAACTGGTGCTCGTGTGATTAGAAGGTGTATTTTCGTCTGAAAGTGCCCGAATTTCCTCTTTTGTTTTTTCGGAAGTGTGTACTTCAATTTCAAAATAGAAATTACTGCCTTCTCCCAATTTACTAATAAGTTGTAGACGACTATTCATGAGTCCAAGTAGTTTATTGGAAATCGCAAGTCCTAATCCAGTGCCTCCAAATTTTCTAGTGGTGGTATTGTCTTCTTGCACAAAGGATTGGAAAATTTTCTCTTGGTTGTACTCTTTGATTCCTACTCCAGTATCTTTCACTGAAAACTGCAAAATTGACTTTTCTTCAGTGGAGGCAATGCAGTGAATGTCTAGGTGAATCTGTCCAAATGAAGTAAACTTTAAGGCATTACTTATCAAATTGACTAGAATTTGTTTCAATCTTATGGCATCGACAAAAATAAATACTGGAACGTCAGGATCGATTGACAAGTCGAGCGATATATCCTTTTGCCGAGCCTGGTGTTTGAAAAGTTCAATCACTTGATGCGTGAGTTTGATGATGTTTACTTCTTCCGTATTCAAATCGAGTTTTCCAGCCTCGATCTTAGAGAAATCCAAAATATCATTGATGATTTCCATTAGTGAATTGGCCGATTCTTTTACGGTCGACATGTATTCGCTTTGGTTCTCATCTAAATTTGTTTTTAATAATAAATGCGTAAACCCGATTATTCCGTTGAGAGGAGTTCTAATTTCATGACTCATATTGGCTAGAAATTCAGACTTCGCTTGACTTGCGGATTCTGCTTGTAATTTTGCCTTTAATAAGTCAATTTCCATTTCTTTCCTTTTGGAAATATCTATAAAGGTGACAATGATTTCGATAAGTTCACCCTCTTTATTCAATCGTGGAAATCCATTAACGGACAACCAAATAATATCATTAGTAACGGGTCTATTTACTCCAATGATCGTATTCTTGAATGGTACTTTTGATGCTTTAATTTCGTTGACTGGATAACTTTCCAAGGGCACTGATGTACCATCTTCGTAGATAAATTTCCACTGAGGATCGATGGCCAATTTACCTTTCATTTGATCTTCACTCAAACCCAATAATACAGAGGCTTTTGCATTGCTGATTTGGATAGAAGTATCGGGATTATGTATTACGACGCCGGCTTCAAGATTATTCAAGATACCGCGATACCTTTTTTCATTTTCAGCTAAGGAATCAATTGCTTTTTTTCGTTCGGTAATATCTTTACCAAAACAGGCAACGCCCTGTATTTCTGACTCGATATACATTGGATGAATGTCAATTTCATACCAAAGAAAATCATCGTGATCTGACCTTGGACTTTGAATTTCAACAGTTACCCGATCACCTTCAAAACCCTTCATATATAAAGTTTTCCAATAGGCTAGGTAATCTTCATCAAAAAACTCTTTGGGAACAATAAAATCACCAACTTTAAAGTTTTTCCCAGTATAAATTAGTAAACTTTTTCTAAATGCATCATTTAGAGCAATAAGTTTATATTCCTTATTGACGCTCCACATGAGGTCGGAAGTACTGTTTATTAAAGCTTGATTTATCATAAAAATTCTTAAACTGTTTACTAAGTTACGAAAAATAAACTCTATGCTGTTACGAGAAAGATAAGATTTCTATTTGTATTTTTGGAAACTATATTTACAAAACTAAAAGCATCCTATGAAAATTGTTATTTCACCCGCCAAGTCATTAGATTTTGAATCCACAATTCCAGCAATAGAGGCTACTCAATCTAAATTCTTGAAGGAAAGTAAAACTATTCATGCTATTATCAAGAAAAAATCGCCTGCAGATTTAATGAAATTAATGTCGATCTCAGACAAACTTGCCGATCTCAATTGGCAGAGAAATAAAGCATGGAAAACCCCTTTCACTCAAGAAAATTCGAGACCTGCAGTATATGCTTTTGCAGGGGATGTATATATTGGTTTGGATGTGAATACACTTCCGTTGGAGAAATTGCCGCTGCTTCAAGAGCGACTTCGCATTCTATCAGGTTTGTATGGTATCTTAAAACCACTCGATTTGATGCAACCCTATCGACTAGAAATGGGGACTAAAATAGATCTCCATGAAAGTAAAAACCTTTATGATTTTTGGAAAAAGAAACTCACAGATTCCTTAAATAAAGAACTTAAAAAAGGGGAATTGTTTATTAATCTAGCGAGTACAGAATATTTTTCTGTAATTGATGTCAAAGCGTTAAAAGTTCCCGTGATTACACCAGAGTTTTTAGATTCTAAAGATGGTAAACTCAAAATGATCAGTTTTTTTGCTAAAAAAGCGAGAGGAATGATGGTGCGTTTTATCATAGATACTCAAGCGGAAACCCTTGAAGATTTAAAAGATTTTAATTATGAAGGTTATCGTTTTGATGTTAATTTATCGAAAGGAAATAAATTGGTATTTACGCGATGAATTTTAATCCTCTAATTTTTAGTTAATTGCTTGTTGATTTGTAGGATTTTATTACATTTACGCTCCTAAAAATAATTGTTATGATTAAACAAAGTTTTATTGCACTTGGAATTATATGTTCTATTAGTGCCTTTGCACAAGATGATTTGATAAATAAAGTCATCAAGAATGCTTCTTTAAATTCTAAGTTTGAATTCGAAGAAATTATCAATTTAGAACGTACTTCAGTTAAAAGTCAAGGATCTGCTGGAACTTGTTGGAGTTATTCTGGAAATTCATTTTTAGAATCTGAAATGATTAAAAAAGGAAAAACACCAGTAGATTTAGCGGAAATATTCGCAGCTCGACAGGTATATCTCGGAAAAGCTAGAAACTATATTCTTTTTAATGGGAATTTAGGTCTAGGTGATGGAGGAGAAACTCATGATGTCATGAACATGCTGCGTAAATATGGAGCAATGCCACAACAATCTTATACTATGGAAGATTATGGAAAAGGTGTTGTAAAATCGGATGAGTTTCAAGCGAAATTTAAGGCTATCCTTGATGATTATATCAAGAATCCAAATGCAGCTAAAGGAACTTCATGGGTAAATGAGATAAATTCGTATATGGATGAAAAGTTAGGGAAACTTCCAGATAATTTCAGTTATGCAGGTAAAACGTATACACCACAAACCTTTGCTAAAGAAGTAGTAGGAATTAATCCAGATGATTATATGGAGTTTTCTTCTTATAAAGACAATCCGTATTATTCAAAAATGGTTTTGCCAGTTCCTGATAACTGGAGTTATGACCAATTGTATAATGTGCCAATGAAAGAAATGACCGATATTATCGATTATGCTTTAACAAAAGGATATACGATTGCATGGTCATCGGATGTTTCAGAGCCATATTTTAGTTGGAAAAATGGAGTAGCATTTGTACCAAATGTTAGTGATTTGTATTCAATTACTGACGATCAAAGAAAAACATTATTTGATGGGCCTACTCAAGAAAAGGCGGTTACTGAGGATTTGCGTTTAGAAGGATTGTATAGTTTGTATACTACAGATGATCATGCGATGCAAATCGTTGGATTGGCTAAAGATCAAAATGGTAAAGAATATTATAAAGTAAAAAATTCTTGGGGAGAAACCAATGATTACAAAGGCTATTTGTATGTCACCAAAGCCTTTGTGCAATTGAAATCGACTGGAATACTTTTGAATAAAGCGGGTGTCCCTAAAAGCACGAAAGCTAAATTAAGAGCATAAAAAAAATCCTGTCAATTGACAGGATTTTTTTTTGACTTTTTAATCGTGAAACTATAATAGAATTAAGAGTTCACCCAGTTTTCTAATATTTTTTTTCCATTGAGTGTTAAGACACTTTCGGGATGAAATTGAACGCCTTTTACATCGAATTTTTTATGTCGGAGTGACATAATTTGACCATTTTCATCTTGAGAAGTAATTTCTAAAACCTCAGGAAAATCTAGTGTATTGGTTACCCAAGAATGATAGCGACCCACTTCAAGTTTATTTCCTAATCCTTTAAAAAGATTTTCATCGTCAACAATCACTGTAATGTTTGTGGCAACGCCGTGGTATACTTTATCTAAATTGATAATGCTTCCACCGAAAACTTCCCCAATAGCTTGCTGCCCTAAACATACGCCTAAAATGCTTTTTGTAGGAGCATAGTGTGCAATAACTGATTTCAATAAACCAGCATCATTCGGAATGCCTGGCCCTGGTGAGAGTACAATTTTATCAAATATTTTTAGTTCTTCTAATTCGAATTCATCGTTTCGAAACACAGTAACTTCACATTCTAAATCTTCTAGATAATGCACTAAATTATAAGTAAAACTATCATAATTGTCTATGATTACTATTTTTTTCATTTATTCTAAAATCAATTTAATGCTAATTCTCAAAGGGAAGTGTTTTTAGTTCTGTTTAATGAATTCGGGTAGCTATTTAGAAAATCAAATTCACTTTCAATTCGAATTCATCATAAATGGTTCGGTCACCCAAATCGGCAAAGAAGCTGCCGGAACCATATTGAATGCCATATTTAGTTCTATCAATTACAAGAGTGGTTGATGCTTTATTTCCTTTAATTGAAAGATCAAAAATTATTGGATTGGTTTTGCCTTTTATGGTTAAGTCAGCTACAATTGCATAAGTTCCTTTGGATACAAGTTTAATCGCCTTAAAAACTAGTTTGGCTTCTTTGAATTCCCCAGTACTAAAAAAGTCATTTGATTTTAGATGTCCTTCAAGTTGCGCTTTGTCCTTTCCAGATTGGTCGGTGTTGTTAAGCGTTGTCATATCAACTATAAAACTTCCTTTGACTAGTTTTTTCTTGGAATAGGAAAGTGATCCTTCTTTGAATTGTAGCGATCCAACATGTTCCCCAGTAATCTTTTTGCCAGTCCAAACAATCGTGCTTTTTGAAATGTTTATTTTACGAGATTGTGCAGCAATGGAAAGTGAAATTAACAGAATCAATAGGAGAGAAGTTGCTTTTTTCATAATGGAATAGTTTAATTATAGCCAAGATTAGGAATCGTATATTTCAAAGTTACAAAAACAAATGTTTTTCAGCTTGTTTTTATGAAAATTAAATAAAGACAAAAAAAAACCTTGACGTTTCGGTCAAGGTTTTTCTAACAGCAATTTTTCCCTTTTTTAAAACTGTAGAGAAACAGTTAAGTCGAAATTATCTGAAATGACTTTATCTCCAAGGTTTTCGAAGAAACTTCCTGAACCGTATTTGATGTCGTATTTTGTTCTATCCACTACTACTTTTGCAGTAGCTACATTGTCTTTAACCGTTAAATCAAAAGTAACGGGATTAGTAATTCCTTTGATTGTTAGGTTTGCAACCACAGTATAAACACCATTTGCTTTTGGAGTAACAGTTTTGAAGTTCATATTTGCTGTTGCAAATTTTACAGTACCAAAGAAATCATCGGCTTTTAAATGTCCTTCTAGTTTTTCTTTTCCTTCACCAGCTTTTATGTCAGTTACTTCAATAGAGGTCATATCTACCGTAAATTTTCCACGGATGATTTTGCCGTCTTTCATGAAGAATGCCCCGTCTTTTAGTTTGATAATTCCTTCGTGTTGGCCTGTTACTTTTTTGCCGACCCAAGTGATTGTACTTTTTGAAGCATTTACAGTTTTAATTTGTGCAGTTAAAGTTGCAGTTGAAAAGGCTACTGTTACTAATAGTGCCAGCGTTTTAAAATTTTTCATTGTTTAGATTAATTAAATTAGGAATTGTTTATAAAGTTAAAAATAGTTCTTCGTTTGATTTGCGTACTTTTATATAGTGTTGCGTTTGATCTTCTTCGTGACGATAACCGATTGTTGCTACAAGAGCTGCATTCAAATTCATCGCCTCTAATCCAAGAATTTCATTGAATTGTGCCGGCTCAAATCCTTCCATTGGAGTAACGTCTATTTGTAATTCTGCGGCAGCATTCAATAGGTTTCCTAAAGCTAAATAGGTTTGTTTGGCTGTCCAAATGTCTCTTTTTTCTAGAGCTAAAGGAGTGATTCTTGATTTCATAAAATCACCATAACCTTTTAGAGCCTCTGCTGGTAAGCCTCTAGTTGTTGTCAAATTCTGTATTGCGGTGTCAATTTCTGTATCACCAAAATTCGTGATGTTGGCAAATATAACAAGGTGAGAAGCCTCCACAATTTGACTTTGGCCCCAAGCTGCGGGTTGCAACTTTGAACGTAAATCTGGATTTTCTATAAAAATAATTTTATAAGGTTGTAAGCCGTAAGAAGAAGCAGACAATCGCATTGCTTCTTTTAATACTTGTAAATTAGCATCAGAAACTCTCTTGGAAGTGTCGAATTTCTTGGTAGCATATCGCCAATTTTGGTTTTCAATAAATGTATTCATTATAGGTAATTTAATTTATAATTGTCTGTATTTTTCTAGTAATATATTGAGTTGTTCCAATTCTTCATTGCTTAGATGATCTGCAAAAAAACGATCAAAAGCTTCTATTTTAGGATCTAAATCTTCTAATAAGTCGAGTCCTTTATTTGTAATTAAGATTTCCATTTTACGACGGTTTTCTGGACAAACATTTCTAGTGACTAAATCTTTAACTAATAATTTATCGATAAGGCGAGTAGTATTACTGTTTTTAGCAAGCATTCGTTCTTGTATCAAACACATATTGGCAGGTTTCCCTTTCTGTCCTCTCAAAATGCGCAGCACATTATATTGTTCGCCAGATAATTCAAAAGGTTTTAATAATTCATTTAACTTATCCCCAATCACGTTATAGGTATACATCAAATTGATGATTACTTTTTTGGGATTGTCTAAAATTAAATTTGATTTTATTAACACTTCAATTTTCATAACATTTCTTATGATATTTGTAGGTACAAATGTATAAAATATTTTCATTTGTATATACAAGTGTTTGTTATTTTTGTGTTAATTATTTGATAGGCGCTATTCTATTTATTTTAAACTTTATGGATAGTTTACTTTTTCCTATTTTTACAAAAAAAAGAATGGATTTAACTCAAAAGGAATGGGCAGTACAGCTAGCTCAGGATGATAATGCTGTAATAATAGATGTAAGAACACCCGCGGAATGGAGCGAAGGAATTATTCCGAATGCGCTTCAATTAGACTTATACCAAGGTCAAGGATTTATCTATAAAGTAGATGAATTAGATAAATCTAAAAATTACTATGTATACTGTAAAGCAGGAGGAAGAAGTTCTCAAGCCTGCAATATTATGAATCAATTAGGCTTTGAAAACACCTATAATCTAGAGGGTGGTTTTATGCAGTGGAGTGGAGACGTAGTGGCTCCAGAAGAAAAGGATTTTTAGATTATTCGACTGTTAGATTTTTAGATTTTGAAACTGAAATCAAGGAAGTTTAAAATCTAACAGTCCAAAAATCTATTTACCAATTCGGTTTTTCTCCTCCTCTAATCCCGTTTCTCTTTCACGAGACTTCTTGACCGCATCACTTCCGAAATTATAACTCAAATTAAAACGAACTTGTCTGCTATCTTGTCCACCATCACCAATTATTCTAACAAAAGCGTTTTCAGTTCTTCCATTCCAAGGGGAAGTATATAAAACATCGGAAACCGCAAATCTTGCAGTAAGTTTCTTATTCATAAATTGTTTTTGTACAGCAATATCTAACGAACCAAGACTTTCAGTTTTAAACGTTCCGCCCCAAATAGAGGGAGAACTAAACCATCCGGATACTTCCAAATTGATTCCTTTTGGAAGACTAAAACTGTTTTGTCCATAGAAACTAACAGTTTCTTGTTTTATAGAAACAAATGAGTCGTTTGTGGCGTTAAATTTACTTTGGAAAGCATCCACACTAAAATAAACATTCCACCATTTTTTGATTTCATAGGGATACGAAATACTTATATTAAATACTTCTTGAGTGGCTACATTTCTTGAAGTAAGATAACTTTTACTAGGCCCAGATGCTTCGATAACTTGTGCAAAATAATCGGAAATTTTCGAGTAACTGACGCTTGTGTTCAAAGAGTAATTGTAAGTATGTGAAAATTTAACATTATCGGTATATTGTGGTTTCAAAAAAGGATTTCCACGTTGAAAAGACAATTCATCAAGTTGGTATTCAAATGGATTTAAGGATTCGTAATTGGGTCTTTCAATTCTTCGACTGTAGATTAAAGCCAAAGCGTTTTTGTCATTTACATTATAAGTAATCCCACCACTAGGGAAGAAGTCCGTATAATTTCTTTTGACACGCTCGTTATTGCTCGTTATTTGTGCATTCAATTTTCCATCTGAATTGGTATTTTCTACTCGCAATCCGAATTGAAAGTTCATCTTTTTATACGTTCGATTATAATTCAAATAGGCCGCATTGACATTTTCTTTATAAATAAATTGATTACTTCGATTCGGATTTAATGTGCTTACATTACTTACAAGATCAAAAAAATCTAAGGTATTGTCTGTTTCAACAAAGGATGTTTTGGCTCCTATTCCCAATTTCCCTTTGAGAAAATTCCGCTCATAATCTGTTTTGAAAGTAGCAATATCAATATTTACAGGCGTATTCTGAAAGCTGTTGTTTTCATTCAAAATAGTTACTTCATTATTTTCATAATACGTATTGGGTTGATAATTTTCTTTTTTGCTATCGTATTTCCCGTAATCTAAATCCATATTCAAGGTTACACCTAAAGTATCTGCATATTTATAATTGATATTTGAATATAGATTGTACGATTTATTCTTACCAATACTTTTCGCAATCAGAATACTATCATTCACTGAGGAATTCATAGGTCTTATTGGAGTTCGTGTAAGCGCATCGTTATAATTAGTATTAAAATTCCCACTTACGATAATTCCAAATGTATTTTTGTCATTTGCATAATAGTCATAACCTAACTTGATATTATTGGCATTGACAGTGTTTTTGGTTTTACTTTTGGAATCAAATATCGAGTTGCTTTGTTCCCGATAGATGTTAATAAAATCATAGTTATCACCAAAACGATTGCTATAATTCCCGTAAATATTATTCTTTTTGTTTCTATTATTTAAGGAAAGTGAATTGATAGCGGTTTCATATTTTCCAATATTTACGCCTGATGAAGCACTTCCGTTGGTTCCGTAGTTTTTATTTTTCTTGAGTTTGATATTCACAATTCCTGCATTTCCAGCAGCGTCATATTTAGAAGAAGGTTGCGTAATGATTTCAATACTATCAATATCGTTAGCTTGTAAAGTTTTTAGAAAGTTGGTCAAATCGCTACTTGTCAGGTAGGATTGTTTCCCATCAATATAAATTAAAATCCCTGTTTTGCCTTCAACAATTAAATTGTCATTATTATCAATGACAACTCCTGGTGCTTTTCGAAGTAAATCAAAACCTGAACTTCCAGTTGCATTGATGGTATTCTGAACATTAAACACCGTTTTATCTGCCAATACTTGAATCATTGGCTTTTTGGTATTGATAACCACTTCGGAAAGTTGATTGGTTTTTTCAGTTAATGTTATTATGGGTAATACTACTGCTGAAACGTTTTTCGTTATTGTTTTGGATTTATAATCTTCATATCCCAAAGCACTAATTTCAATAGAATAACTTCCCTCAGGAATATTCACAAAACTGAAATTACCTTCCTTGTTGGTGAGTGTAGTTTTTAGTAATATATCTTTCTCAGATTGAAATAGGAGCACCGTAATGTTGGAAGGAGAAATGTCTTTTTTTAATTGAATACTGCCAGTTATTGATTGTTCTTGGGCAGCGATGTATTGAAAACAAAATAGAATTGTGGCGATGAAAAATTTCTTCATTAGGTTGGTATTTTTGTGTTTTTTAAAAATCAATTAAACTTTCGAATCAAAATGATCTTGATTTATGACAGTTGTATAGACACAAAAAGGGCTCAGTTGTTACAAAAAAAAACAATTTTATTAAATATTTCTGTGAGGGTTTAAAAGTAAAAGATAAAATTTTGAATTAAAATTCATTATTTATTAAAAATTCTAATCCTTCAAGCACATAGGATAGCCGTTAATTTTCTTATTTTTGAAATAAAAAGCATGTGTTTTTACTTTGGTTTACCTGACAATGCAACAGTGGTGATGAAACGATTTAAGAAATCTTTTCAACAACCAGATTTGTTTGTGCCCAATGATAAATACAATGGGTTTTCATACCCAACTACTGCAATAATCACGAATGACAACCCTGACATTATCTCTTTTGGAAGTTGGGGTTTGCTTCCACAATGGACTTCAGATAGGTCTTTTAGAAAAAACACGTTGAATGCTCGAATCGAGACAGTAGAAAGTTTACCAAGTTTTAAAGACAACATTTCCAACCGATGTTTGATTCCAGCCTCTCGATTTTACGATTGGCGGCATCAAGGAAAAGCAAAGATTCCCTATATTATTTTAAGCAATGAAAGCGAAATATTTTCCTTAGCTGGACTTTATAGCGATTGGTTGCAACCTGAAACAAAAACAAAGCTTCGGACTTTCACATTATTGACTACTCAAGCCAATGAAACTATGCAGTACATCCATAATACGAAACAACGGATGCCCGTAATTTTGCATCAAAAAGATGAAGAAAAATGGCTTGAAGGAGATGAAATTTCAAAATATGCATTCCCCTACAATACTTCTTTGGTTGGTTTTAAGATGAAGTAGAAGTGACTTTGCTTCTCTTGTTTTTATAGATATAAATTGCAATTGGAATGTAGGCAATACTATATATTGAATAGCTTAATCGTTTGATAATTTTCCCATAAACAGGATGAAATAGTATCCCTAATTGCGTTAATACTAATGCAATAAAAAATACAGTTAATGCCCATTTAGGAAGTTTTCTTGCTTTAAGAAATGCAGCTGCTAAGAAGATTTGTCCTAAGAACCAAAAATCTATAAATTTCAATAAAAAGAAGAGTTTGGAGTTGTCGTAGAATAAAGCTCCAATAGTTGAATTCGCTTGTATTTTGTCTAGAAGTAAATAGGCCTGATCTTGAGGTAATTTGAATAGTTCCACCAAACAAAGATCAATAGTAAACTGACCAAACATCACAAAAATGGAAAGTATTGTAAATAAAAAGCTTAGTCCAAACCAGATTGGATAATTACGATTTTTTAAAAATGAACCTATGGCTAAATAACCAGGAATCATCAATAGTAATGCAATCATTAAAACTAAATGCGAAGTAACCCAACTTGAACTATAATTATGGATTCCTTTATAAAAATCTTGATGATTTTGGTCATGAATGAAGAGTAGAATTTGTCCAAGGGAATATAAAGGGAAACATAGTAAAAGACAAAAAGCCCAAAAACCATTTTTTATTTGTGTAAACATGCGTATTAGCAATTAGTAGGATATTGTTTTAATTGAGTTTAAAAATAGTATTTTGTAGGAGATAAACAATATTTAATTTAAAAAAAAAACAGTTGTAAGAAGACTCGCAACTGATTTTCCATTAGAAGTGACTTCAAGTAAATAAATTCCTGAAACAAGACTAGCAGCCGATATAGTTTCATGTTGCAAAGTACCATTAGTTACTAATTTACCTAATAAATTTACGATTCGATAGGTTACACCATTTGCTAATCTCACTTGAAATTGATCTCCATTTACAGGATTTGGATATAAAACAAAATCCAAATTAGTTTCCTCTGTATTGTTTCTTCTAATGCAAACTAATGACACGAACAATTTTATACGTGTTAGTTTCTTTTTTCCAAATCACGGTAAAGCGCCCCACTTTGGGTTTAGCATTGGGTTCTGCACTGTTGTGAAATTGATGCAAGCCAATTTCGATAGCCCCAAAATCTTCGATAGGATATACTTCGATACTTCCTTTGATCAATTCACGCGTTACTTTCCCACAGATATTTTTTTTAGTGGCAGCAATGAGTTCAGATTTTGAAGTCATCAATCCTCCTTTGTCGTGGTAAAACTCAATGTCCTCTGAAAAATAGCGAGCATAAGTTTCTAAATTTTTATCGCAAGTATTGTAGGCTCCAAAAAAGGAGGAATCTAATCGGACAATTTCTTCATAGAGCTGCCTATCGTCGGGCTGGTAGTTTTTGGTAAGTGGATACGTATATTGTTTGGAAGAAGTGCAACTTGTAAAAACAATAACTAACAAAGCTATTCGAAGATAATTGAAACGGTTCATAATTTTGATTTGATGATGAATAGGTTTGACTAAAATTTGAAAATTCGTTACACTCTTAATCTGAAAATTACATCAAACTATCATTATAATTTGTTTAAGTTTTAGCTAAATCATTATATCTTTTTTTGTATCAAAAATACTACTTTTCTTAAATTCAAATAACTTAATTTTTTGTCTGTTAATGATAAGAGCCACCTTGCTTTCATAGCTATAAATCAAATTGACATTACTCTTATTATAATTAATTGTTTACTTTTACTTTCATTCTTTATTATTAATCAAACTCAAAAACAATGAAGAAAACTAACGCGCTATTTATTTTAATAATTTCATTTTTCACTACCTTTTCTTATTCTCAAATTACCGAAGAAAGTACGGTAATACAGCAAACAGTAGTAGCAACCAATTTAAACGTGCCTTGGGACATGGTTTACGGGCAAGACGGTTGGATTTGGATTACCGAACTAGGAGGGGACATCAAAAGAATGAATCCTACAACCTATGAAATGCAACAAATATTCACGATTCCTGATGTAGCACTTTTTGGTTTTAGTGTCGGATTGCATTCGATGGTTTTGGATCCTAATTTTGTAACTTCTCCGTATTTATATGTGCATTACGCCAATACCACTACAACTTCAAAAATAGTACGATACGAGTACGATGCGACCAACAATACTTTAATAAACCCAACAATTATACTTGGAAATATCCCTGCAGGGGTTTCTCATAATGGGTCTAGAATGGTAATATTAGGTGATAAATTATTCATCACTTTAGGGGATACGTATAGTACTCCAGCCTTAGCACAAGATCTAAATTCTATCAATGGCAAAGTGTTGCGAATGAATTTAGACGGCAGTATTCCTAGTGACAATCCGATGCCAGGTAAATATATTTGGTCTTTTGGTCATAGAAATCCACAAGGATTGTGTTATGCCAATGGAAAAATGTACAGTTCTGAACATGGAACTGGTTCGAATGATGAAATCAATATTATTGAAGTAAACCGAAATTATGGTTGGTCGACTGTAGAAGGAGTTTGCAATACGGCAGCAGAAATCACTTTTTGTACGGCTAATAATGTGAAAGAACCCATTTGGAGTTGGTCCCCATCAATAGCGCCTTGTGGCTTAGATTACTATCAAAACAGTGCCATTCCCGAATGGAATAATTCGTTGTTATTGGCGGTTTTAAAAGATAAAAAACTGATTCAATTAAAATTGAATGATGACGGAACACAAATTGTGCAACAAAATTTTCTCATAACGAATACCTATGGAAGATTGCGCGATGTTTTGGTAATTCCTGATGGACGTGTTTTTATTTGCACCTCTAATAGAGATTACACTGGGACACCAATCGCTACGGATGATAGAATTATTGAATTAAAAAACAACGCCTTGAATGTCGCTAATTATACCAATGCTGCTTCCTCTATATATCCCGTTCCTTCCGATTCGATACTCAACATCGAAACGGAGAGTAAGGTTGGTTTTGTATTCATTTTCAACGGAGAAGGCAAAGAAGTATACTCAGGCAAATTTTCTAAACAAGTGGATGTCAGCAAACTTGCTTCGGGAATGTATACGTTGCAATTATTGGATTCCGAAAATAAAATGGTAAGTGCAAAGAAAATAATTATCAAATAATCTTGACCTTTCTAAAATAAAGCCTATTCTTTATTGGATTAAATATTATTTTACATATTTTCGAATAACTTTTAACGTAAAAATCTATGAACTCAGAAAATCTAATGTTATCTCAAGCTTCAGATCTTGAAAAAGCTACTTTTTATAAAAAAACGTATTTGCATGTAGCGTATGCTTTATTAGCATTTATTGTAGTGGAAACTTTATTGTTGCAATTGGTTCCAGCAGAAATGATAATCTATATGATTAGTGGTCGTTTTGTTTGGTTGTTTATCATTGGCCTTTTTTGGTTAGGCACTACCATGTCTAACAAAATGGCTTTTGCACCAACTCAAAACCAGCAATATTTAGGGCTTGGATTGTACGTACTTCTTGAAGCCATTATTTTTCTACCGATGATTACTATTGCCATGCTATATGCAGGTGGAGGCATGATTATGCAAGCCGCAGTAATTACGCTGTTTATGTTTTCTGGATTAACGGCGGTGGTCTTTTTTACCAAAACTGACTTCTCTTTTTTAAGAACTGCCTTGATCGTTGGTGGTTTTATTTCTTTAGGAACCATAGTAGTAGGAGCCATCTTTGGTTTCGACTTAGGCTTGTGGTTCTCCGTAGGAATGGTCGTTTTAGCCTCGGCTAGTATCTTATACCAAACCAGTCAAATAAAAGATCAATACAATACAGATCAATACGTTGGTGCAGCTTTACAGTTGTTTGCTTCTATTATGCTTTTGTTCTGGTATGTGTTGCGTATTTTGATGAGTAAAAAATAGTAAATAGAATTTGTGTAATACAAAAAAGCCGAGTTGATCTCGGCTTTTTTTATAGGTCAAAACACCTATTTAATCTATTCGTATAATTCAATTATGCCATTACTTCAGCATCAGCAATAACTTGAATAACCTCCGAGACTACTTTGGCACTCGCTTCCGAACGTCCAGAATGAATAAAATCTTTGATAGAAAGCTGGATGAGATGTTGGTACACCAAATCTGAAAAAGGATTGTTTTGAGAAACAAAAGTGATACGCTTCATTTCTTCCATGATAACGATATATATTTTACCAATATTCATTTTGTCGGTCTCAGACAACAATTGCGTGAGTAAGGTAACTAATTGAACGGGTTTTTCAGTTTTCATTATAGGGAGTTTGTACAAACGTATTAAAAAGAGGGAAAACAAATGCAATTTTTGATGAAGGTTTTTTTAATCTTACTAGAAAATCAGGAAATCAAAAATGCAACGTAGTCTTTTTTGTTAGGCGAATCACTTATGTTTGAATCACTATTAGTTCGATAATTAGAAGCATTGCAAAATGAATTTTTTTATACATTTACACAATTACTTGAAAAGAGCTATCATGAAAAAACTATTACTTTCAGTTGCACTAGGTTGCCTACTTTCATCCCAGGCACAATTGCGTTTGGTGAAGAACCACGACGGCAATAATTCGTCTGGTGCTTTGCCAAGATTGGTTATGAATAACCGTTTGATTTATACTGCTACGGAAGGGGCGATTAACTATCCTTTTTTTACCGATGGGACTACCGATAACAGTTCGAATATTATTGATGCCACAACGGGTTTGGTTGCTATGACCACAGGTACCGCTTTTAGCAATGCAGTTTTGAACGGAGAAGCACATTTCTTAGCGAGTTTTAACAGTGTCAGTACGGGCTCTTTTAGTCGCATTACGAAAGCTGGATTTAACAGTACAGCATGCAATGCTTATGGCAATCTAGCTACATTTACGGGGTCGGCCACTTCGCAATTGAGTAGACAAGTTGTATTGAATAACCAAATACTTTTCGCTCCTAATATCGTTGCTTCTGGTAATGCCACAGGTATTGAATTGTATAAATCAGATGGCTCCACTATTAGTTTAGTCAAGAATATCAACACCACAGCTGCTGCATCCTCGCAACCTTCTGGACATACGGTGTTGAATTCGTCGTGTTTTTTTACTGCCAATGACGGCAGTGTAAGTAAGTTATGGAAAACCGACGGTACTACTGCGGGAACGGTACCTTATATTGATCTCAATACCAATACAACAATTGCCAATCCTTCTGGATTAGCAGTTTTCGGAAATGAGTTGGTGTATGCTGCCGCTCCAAATTCAAATACAGGTAACGAATTATACAAAACCGACGGAGCTGGGAATGTAACTTTAATAAAAGACATAGCAACCACGCTGTTGGCAAGCAGCAATCCACGTGAGATTTCCGTTTTGGGCAATTGGATCTATTTTAGCGCAGACAACGGTTCCACTGGACGAGAATTATGGAGGTCAAACGGAACCAACGCCGGAACCCAATTGATTAAAGATATTAATGGAGTAGGAGGCGGTGGCGGTATGCCAACCTTGAGTAGCAATCCTTCCGACTTTTTCCAAGTGGGATCCAATGTATATTTTACAGCAAATAATGGAATTAACGGAGAAGAATTGTGGAAAACAACAGGTTCTGCTCTTGGAACGGTTATGGTTAAAGACATAACCCCAGGATCAGATAGCACTATCATTAGTGATATGACCGAATACAATGGGAAACTTTATTTTACAGCTTCCAATGTGATCGATTTTGACTCCAATTTGTGGGTTACCGACGGAACGACTGCAGGTACGGTAAAGATCCCCATTAATCCAGCAGGAGATAGTGACATTAGCAACCTAATGGTATTTAACTACGATTTGTATTTTGGAGCTAATGACGGTAGCGGCATTGGAACGGAATTGTATGCTTATCATGATCCGAGTTTAGGAACAGAAACCTCAATAGCAACAGAAAAAAAAATGATTTTGTTTCCGAATCCGTCACGTGATTCATTCGAATTACAATCGGAGGATAACATCCAACAGGTGGCAATTTATTCACTACAAGGGCAATTGGTCAAGTTATTTGAGAAACAGTTGCATTATGATGTAACGGATCTAGCCAAGGGTGTGTATTTGGTTAAAATTATTGGAGACAAATCGGTCTTTCAGAAATTGACGAAAGAGTAGACAAGAAGACTTTGCAGTTTATGCGCTATTGGGACTTCTATGGTTTTCTATTGAATGCTTTAAAGATTGAGAAATTAGAGGTCGCTCTAACTTCACAACTTGAATGACAGAATAAGAAGTGAATTATACAATTTTTTCTAAGAATACTGCAATTCAGTTCATAGGCTAAAGTCTAAATTCGTAGTATGTTTTAACTCTTAAAAGCTAACTAATCATGAAAAAAATATTTGTATCCATTCTCTTTTTTGTAGGAATCGCAGTTGGCATTGCTCAGGTTGAAAAAGAAGGAGATCGTCAAGAAACAGATCAAGACAAAATACAACAAGAACCGCAACGCCCAGCTCAAATTGACCAAGAACGTGCTTCTAGAATAGAGGCACAACGTACCTTCAATGAGAAACTCGAAAAAAAGAAAGCTAAAAAACTAGCAAGAAAGGAAGCAAGAGAGGAAGTAAGAGTATTACGTTAGTTTAACAATAGCAATCGGATATTTGTTATGGCTCAAAGTCGGGAGACTTTGCGTATCAGAGTTTGCTATTGTTATGTAGTTCTTTTTTGTCCTAAAACTGTTATCGAATTTTGCATTTCAAACCACCTGAAGCAAAACTCAAGGTAGGCGAACGCTTTTATTTTCGGTATATTGTAGTGGGCGCTGATTGCGATTTCGCATACAAAACCACATCACCGATTGTCACCCTTTCAGGAGCATTTAATGCATAAGCAATTACATCCGCGATATCTTCTGGTTGTAAAGGCTCAAAGCCCTCATATACTTTTTTAGCCCTTTCTTTATCTCCTTTAAACCGGACTTCTGAAAATTCAGTTTCTACTGCGCCAGGAGCTATATTTGTTATTTTAATTCCATGTTCTGTTAAGTCAAGTCTCATGCCTTCGCTAATGGCCTCTACCGCTTTTTTTGAAGCGCAATAAACAGCTCCGTTGGCATAGGTTTGTTTTCCAGCGACAGAACTTAAATTGAAGATATGGCCTTTTCTTCGTTCCATCATTGTCGGGATGACCATTCTAGAGACATAGAGCAACCCTTTCACATTACTATCAATCATGGCATCCCAATCATCGAGATCTCCTGCATCGATAGAAGATAAGCCATGTGCATTGCCAGCACTATTTACTACTACTTCTATATTTTTCCATTCACTCGGCAATGAATTAAGTTGAAGATCAACTTCTTTTCTATTGCGAACATCAAAAATTAAAGTGATTACTTGCACCGTTTTTGATACTTGATTTTTCAGGGCTTCTAATTTTTCTTCACGGCGCCCACATATAATTAAATCATAGCCATTTTCCGCTAATTTAATGGCTGTTGCTTTTCCTATTCCTGAACTTGCGCCTGTTACTAATGCTATTTTTGTCATTTTGTATGGATTATAAACTATTTTTAAAGTGATGCCAACGCTCCCGTGCAAATACTTTTGCGAGGTGCTTCTTACTAAAGGCCCGTAACAAAAGGATGGACTCCGTCGAATCTTCGATTTGCTTCGTCATTCGCTACGTTCTAGTCGGGCGGTAGCGTGTTATCTGTTTGTTTTTGTGGGCACGGACTGCAAGTCCGCGCTATCCGTCGCGAGAAGAACATCCGCGCGATCGGTTTATTTCTTTTTACTATTCAATTTTGGTGTAACATCTTTAACAGTATTTGTTTTTGCTGCATCATCATCTATTACTTGTTCTTTTACCGAAGCAAAATCAATTGCTTTTAGGTCAATTTTTCTAATCTGTCTATTCCACATAGTATGATAATAATAGACTTTGTTTTTTAAATCAGATGCCGAAGTTACTTGAGTTGCGCTTACTATGTCTGTTGGTAGATGCTCTTTTGGAAC
>CANHMG010000011.1 GCA_947461795.1 Flavobacteriaceae bacterium
AAAAATAGTTTTTCTAAAAATGCTCATAACATTTTTAAAATCGACAATATCTACTCTTGCAACTTGAGAAAAAAGAAGTATTTTTACGAAAAATAAGTGTACAATAAATGAAGGAAAAGATGAGTTCAGAAAAAGAAGCCAAATTAAAAGCATTACAACTAACGCTTGATAAACTTGACAAAACGTACGGAAAAGGAACCGTAATGAAAATGGGCGATAAAGCCGTTGAAGAAGTAGAAACTATTTCATCTGGATCGCTAGGATTGGATTTAGCTTTAGGGGTAAATGGTTATCCAAAAGGGAGAATTATTGAAATCTACGGACCTGAATCTTCTGGAAAAACCACTTTGACTTTACATGCCATTGCCGAAGCTCAAAAAGCGGGAGGAATTGCGGCTTTTATCGATGCTGAACACGCTTTCGATAGAAATTATGCGGAGAAATTAGGCGTTGACATTGAAAATTTAATTATCTCTCAACCTGATAATGGGGAACAAGCTTTGGAAATTGCTGAAAACTTAATTCGATCGGGAGCCATAGATATTGTAGTAATTGACTCGGTTGCTGCTTTAACTCCAAAAAGTGAAATAGAAGGTGAAATGGGTGATTCTAAAATGGGATTGCACGCTCGATTGATGTCTCAAGCCTTGAGAAAACTTACTGGAACTATTAGCAAAACGCATTGTACCGTATTTTTTATCAATCAACTTCGTGAAAAAATCGGGGTAATGTTCGGAAATCCAGAAACAACTACGGGTGGTAATGCTTTGAAATTTTATGCTTCTATTCGTTTGGATATTCGCCGTTCTTCTCAAATCAAAGATGGTGATAATGTTATCGGAAATAGAACGAAAGTAAAAGTGGTAAAAAACAAAGTGGCACCACCTTTCAAAATAGCAGAATTCGACATTATGTATGGCGAAGGTGTTTCTAAAACCGGAGAGATTTTAGATTTAGCGGTTGAATTTGAAATTATCAAAAAAGCAGGTTCATGGTTTAGTTATGGCGACACCAAATTAGGTCAAGGTCGTGATGCCGTTAAAGTTCTTATCAAAGACAATCCAGAATTGGCGGATGAATTAGAACAAAAAATTAAAGTGTTTATTAAAGAAAAAGAAGCATAATAAAAAAAACCCGATTCGTTCGGGTTTTTTTATGTCTTTAAAAGCTGACTGTGAATTACTTCTCTTACTCTTTCTTTGACTTCTTTAATGTCTTTTTTATTCTCAATAGTTTTACCTGTAGTAGGAATTAATGGGTGAATAAAAACACGCATCAAACCTGGACTTCCGCTAAAAAAAGTATAGGAAAATCTTTTTTTATTATCCATGAATGTCAATGGAATTATCGGAATTTGATGTTCAATCGCCAAGCGAAAAGCCCCGTCTTTAAAATCATCTAAAACCACCGATTCATCTGCAGGAACACCTCCTTCAGGAAATATACAAATACTTAGTCCTTGTTGCAATCGTTTTTGAGCTCGGTTGAATACTTCCATTCTACTGCGTGAGCTGTTTCTATCGACAAGAATACAAGTTCTTTTATAAAAGAATCCAAATAAAGGAATCTTTGCCAACTCTTTTTTCCCTACAAAAACAAATGGGTTTTTAATGACCGCTAAGGTCAACATGATATCCGTCATCGATGTATGATTGGCCACAAACATATAACTTTTATCCATTTCGATGACTTGCTCAGACTTGACTTTATAATAAAATCCAGAAGTAATTAAAATGAATTTTGCCCAAATTCTAGCCATCACAAAAAAATACCGATACCATTCTTCTTTCAGTATTGAAACAACTAAAAAAGGAAACATAATAAGAATTGGTATTCCCATCATTAGGTAAAACCAAATGCGCCAAAGTGTCCAAAAAATGATTTTAACTATTTTCATCTCTTCAAAAGTAAGAATTCAATCGGTATTTTTATCAAATCATTTACCTTTGCCAAAATTTAGTCGACTATGTCCAAAATACTCACGGGAATACAAAGTACAGGAACGCCACATTTGGGAAATTTATTAGGTGCCATTATTCCAGCCATTGAATTGTCTAATCGTCCCGAAAACGAATCGTTTCTTTTTATTGCTGACTTACACGCGATAACTCAAATCAAATCGAGTGAAATTATGCAATACAACAACTACAGTACTGCTGCAGCTTGGTTAGCGTGTGGATTGAATACCGATAAAGTTGTTTTTTACCGTCAATCGGATGTACCTCAAACCGCTGAATTATCTTGGTATTTAAGTTGTTTTTTTCCTTATCAACGTTTGACTTTAGCCCATTCTTTTAAAGACAAAGCGGATCGTTTGGAGGATGTAAACGCTGGATTGTTTACCTATCCAATGTTGATGGCTGCTGACATTTTACTATATGATGCTCAATTTGTTCCTGTGGGGAAAGATCAATTACAGCATATCGAAATGACGCGTGATGTAGCTTCAAGATTCAATCATCAAATGGGAGAAACATTTGTTATTCCAGAAGCTTCTACGCAAGAAGAAACCAAATATGTCCCTGGAACCAATGGCGGAAAAATGAGTAAATCAGCCAATAACATCATCAATATATTTTTAGATGATAAAGCATTGCGCAAACAAATTCTATCGATTGAAACAGATAGTACGCCTTTAGAAGATCCTAAAAATATTGAAACTTGTAATGTTTTTGGAATCTATAAATTATTAGCGTCTGAAAATCAACTCAAAGTCATGACTCAAAATTATGCCAATGCAAATCGCGATTTTGGATACGGACATGCTAAACAAGCTTTGTTTGAATTGATTGTAGAAAAGTTCAAAACCGAAAGAGAAACTTATATTTATTATATGAACAATCTGCCTGAAATTGATGCGGCGTTACTCAAAGGCGCAACGAAAGCTCAAATTGTTGCTACTGGAGTTTTGAATCGTGTTCGGGAAAAATTGGGTTTTGCTACCCATTAAATCGCTTCGAATAATTTACCTGGCAAAGGTCGAATGACACCTTTGAGTTCCATATTTAATAAAATTCCCGAAATTCTAAATATTGGAAAATCACACTCGAGTGCAATGATGTCGAGTAGTTCTTTTCCTCTTATTAAAAGAAAATCATACACTTTTTGTTCCTCTTGATCTAGAGACACAAAAAGTTTTTTTTGAATTGGTTTTGACGTTGTTTCGAGATCCCAATTAAGACCATAAATCAAATCAGCAGCGCCCGTTAATACATTTGCTTTTTGAGTTTTAATAAGTGTGTTACAACCTTGACTGAATTTATCTCCAACTCTTCCTGGAACCGCAAACACATCCCGATTGTAATCATTGGCTAAATTAGCAGTAATTAACGAACCTCCTTTATCAGCGGATTCTATTACAATCGTTGCTTCTGAAATCCCAGCTACAATTCGGTTTCGACGCACAAAATTTTCTTTATCAGGATTAGAGGTACTCCAGAATTCGGTTATAAAGCCACCATTTTCTTCAATACGATGAACATACTTTTTGTGTGCTGTGGGATATATTTGATTCAATCCGTGAGCCACAACACCGATGGTTTGCAACTTGTGTTCAAGAGCTGATTGATGCGCTACAATGTCAACACCATAAGCAAATCCACTAACAATTATTGGGTCTAGTGGCGCCAAATCAGCAATCAGTTTTTTACAAAAATCCATTCCATAGGAAGTGATTTGACGGGTACCGACAATGCTAATGATTTTTCTGTTTTTTAGATTTATATTTCCTGATGAAAACAACAAAACGGGTCCATCAACACAATGTTTTAATCTATCAGGATAATTTTCTTCTTGAAAATAAGAAACGTTTATTTGATTTTTCTCCATAAATTGGAGTTCCGCTTCTGCTTTCTGATAAATCGTTTTGTCTTTTAATTTTCGTAACAAAACACTTCCGATACCATCAATAGCATTTAATTGAGAGGCTTTTGATTTGAAAACTAAAGAAGGTTCTTGACAATGAGAGAGTAGTTTTTTGGCGACAATATCGCCCACACCTTCCACTTTTAGCAAGGCTAATACATAAAATAATTCTTCGTGGCGCATAGTAACTGTTTGAAACTGAAAAGTATAAAATTTATCTCAATTGTTAATAAAAATTGTGAATAAAATTTTGCTGCTCTTTGGCATTGTATAACTTTGTTGCTATGAAGATCGAGCATTATATTTCACAGCTTTTATACCGTCATCAATGTGTAACCGTTCCAGGTTTCGGAGCTTTTTTAACCGAAATCCAATCGGCACATTTACATGAAAACACCAATTCTTTTTATCCTCCAAAGAAAGTTATTTCGTTTAATTCTCATTTAAAAAACAATGACGGATTATTAGCCAATCATATTTCTCAAATAGAAAAAACTACTTATGAAAATGCCGTTGCTTCTATCGAAAGTGAAGTGGTTATTTGGAATAGTATTATTCAAGTAAACGAAAGATTTACTTTAAAGAATATTGGAGAGTTACATATGAATTCCGAAAAGAATTTAGTGTTTACACCTTCCGAAAATATTAATTATCTCAAAGAATCTTTTGGATTGAATTCGTTTGTTTCTCCAGCAGTAAAAAGAGAACAAAGCAAACTAGTAGAAACAGTATCTATTAAAGAAGAAGATTTTATAGCTGAAGAAAAAGAAGTAATTGAGTTTACTCCTGAAGTTAGTAAAGGAAGACCTTATCTTAAATATGCAGCAATTCTTGTATTGGCAATTAGCGTTACGGGTACAATTGGTTTTAAAATGTTTGAAAATCATGTTTCTCAAGAAACTTTATTAGTAGAAACTGCTGTTCAAAAACAAGTTCAAAATAAAATTCAAGAAGCTACTTTCTTAATTGAAACTCCCATTCCTTCTGTTACTTTAACTGTTAAAGAAGAAAAACTCCTTTATCATATCGTGGCGGGTGCTTTTAGAAATGAAGAAAACGCTCAAAACATATATACTGATTTACTCAAATCTGGTTTTAAAGCAAGACGAATAGCACCAAATAGACATGGTTTATTTCCCGTATTATACGGAAGTTATGCCACGTATACCGAAGCGCAACAAGCGATGCTTGAAATTCAAAAAGCAAACAATCCAGATGCTTGGTTAATGGTAAAAGCATTATAAAAATTATCCCGTAACTCACGGGATTTTTTATGCAGTGTAAGTATCTTTGCATCTGAGGTCCTAAGGCCAATCTCAACTTAAGTTAATAAACATGCATCCGAAAAACCCTTCTGAATCTTTAACCATATTAACTGATTTAGTTTTGCCAAGCGAAACCAATCCCTTAAACAATCTATTTGGCGGTGAATTATTAGCTCGTATGGATCGTGCGGCGAGTATTTCAGCCAGAAGACATTCAAGAAGAATTACAGTCACTGCTTCTGTAAATCATGTTGCTTTCAACAGAGCCATTCCCTTAGGAAGTGTTGTTACTGTTGAGGCTAAAGTTTCGAGAAGTTTCAAAAGCTCCATGGAAATTTATTTGGATGTTTGGGTGGAAGATCGCGAATCTGGTATTCGCAGCAAAGCCAACGAAGCCATTTATACTTTTGTAGCCGTTGACGATACAGGAAGGCCTATTGAAGTGCCCGCGGTAATTCCAGAAACTGATTTAGAAAAAGAACGCTATGAAGCAGCTTTGCGACGAAAACAACTAAGTTTAGTGTTGGCTGGTAAGATGAAACCTAGCGATGCAACCGAGTTAAAAGCATTATTTGATTAAGATTTTATTCTTTCAAAAATTTAAGGTTTTCTACTACTCCATCACTTTTTAATTGTAGAAAATAACTTCCGGCTTTTAAATTTGAAACGGAAATGTCTACTTGTTTTGTATCTGTTGCAATATTTACTTTGCCCGTATTTACAGTTTGTCCTAATAAATTAATAATAGAATAATCTCCTTCTAAATTTCCATTAAAGGAAACAGTAATCACATTACTAGTTGGATTTGGAAAGAGTTTAATCTCACTTTTAAAGGAATCGAACGAACCATTGCTTAAAAACGGAGCTATAATAAAATTAGATTGCACCGAACAATTATTTTGAGTAACGACACAATAATATTCACCTTGAAGGATTGGTATGTAGGTTTGATTTGTCGCGCCATCTATTAATACGCCATTAAGATACCATTGATACGATTGAAAAGTTGTGGTTGTAGTCATTGTTACATCTCCATAAACAATCTCAGCGACGGGTAGGGTGACCGTCGTTAATGTAATTGTATTATTTGAATTGGTATTGCCTATAATATCTGTTGTTGCTCCGAACTTACAATCCAAATCTGCTGGACTATTTAACACCGTTGGAAGCACCGTATGCGTTCCGGTTAATGAAGCATCAAACTTATTTAGTCGATTATTTCCCCATGAAGACACATAATAATTGCCACAACTATCTCTTGTGATTCCGTCACAATTACTAAGTGTCGTTGCCAATACCGTTGTAATTGCATTTGTTGTCAGATTAATTGCATTTATTGGAGCATTGGTTCCCCAAGTTACATAAACACAACGATTGTTCACTCCATCATATAGAATTCCATTAGGTGTTTTAGCAAGTCCCGAAGCTATTGTTGAAAAAGTAACTGCATTCACATCAACTTTAAAGATTTTCTTGGCTGTAAAATCAGTAGCATATAAAAATCCTACACCATCTGAAGTCAAACCGTTTAAAAAAGTTCCATTTACGTTTAGAGTAAAAACAGTGCTTCCTGAAGTCAAATCGTACCCTCTAATAATTCCACCTTCGCAGGAATACAACACATTTCCTAGAATTTCGATACCATATGGCCCAGAAGGAATTCCAGAAACAAAATTACTTAAGGTTCCTGTTTCGCTTCTTGCAAGTATAGTCCCATTTCCTTTGTTTCCAATCAACCATCTAGAATTGGCTGCGTCCCATTCGATGCTTTCAGGTCCATTTAAAGATTGGGAAAGTGATACAGTTGAAATAAATAAAAAAAGAAAAAGTAGTGCTTTATTCATGAGATATTAATTTAAAATTAAATTACATATTAAACAACCAACTGGCTGGATTACTATATGTTGTGTTTTGAGAAATCGTAAACTTTAAAACGGTTTTACCTGTGTCACCACTAGTTCGAATTTTACCTATAAGTTGTTTGGTCGAAACTTTATCTCCTTTACTAACGCTAACGCTACTCAAATTCTGATAGACTGTAAAATAATCCCCGTGTTGGATCATCACTGCTTTATTTACTGGAGATAATATCATGACACTTATTACTTCGCCACCAAAAACTGCTCTTGCACTTGCGCCTTGATCTGTTGTAATTTCAACACCACTATTGTGTACAACCAATGTTTTATATACCGGGTGTGCTTGATCACCATAGCCTAAAGAAACAAAACCTTTTTCTACTGGCCAAGGCAATTTCCCTTTATTGGCTTTAAAATTATTCGCGATTAATTGCCCTTCTGAGGTTAATACAATTTTAGCAGAGGTCTCAGTAGCTTTAGTAGCTGCGGCAGTTGTTGTTTTAGGATTGGCTTTTGCTACCGCTGTTGCTGTTTTTTTATTAGCTGCGGCAATTGCTGCTTTTAATAATTTTTCAATTTGGTTATCAATCGCTCTGGTTTCTTGTTGTTTTTTCTTGATCTCGGCAACTATCTGTTTCTTATCTTTTTTAATTGCTTTTTCTAATTCTTGTTGAATTTGTTTCTCTTTCTCTAATTCTGTTTTTTCTTTCTCGTTTTCTACAATTAATTTTTGCTTTTCTGTTTTTTGAACACCAATTATTTGATTAAACCCTTCTAATTCTAGAGTTTTATCTTGAATTTCTATACCTTGAGTTTTTCGATAGCTAGCATATTGTTTCATGTATTGCGCTCTTTTATACGCTTGAAGAAAGCTTTCCGAAGACAATAAAAACATTGCTCTACTTTGTTCCGAACGACTTTTATAGGATTTTGAAATCATTTTAGAATAATCTTCTTTCAATAAAACCAATTCTTTTTTTAGACGATTGATATTGATCTGATTGATATACATATCATTGTTTAACAATTTGGTTTGTTTCTCCGTTGTATGAATCAGATTTTCTTTGAGTTTGATCTTTTCGGTTTGAATTTTAAGTTGCGTTTTTACTGTTTTCTCTTTCGATTGAACATTTTTCAATTGGTCTTCTTTCTCTTTTATTTCGCGTAAAATTTGAGATTTACGTTGTTCGAGTTTTTCTTGTGGCGTTAGTTGTCCCCACATAAATGAGGAAATTAATACAAATAAAAGGCTTAAAATATATTTAGACATCGTGCGTATTTTTGAGCGCTAGTTAATAAAAATTTGTTCATATCCTTCCGGAACACTATACGGAAAAGAAAGATCTTCATTGAAAGTAATCGTATTATAATCGATTGTTATGTTGGTTGTTTCTTTATTTTGAACCGCATCAATAATAATGTTTGTTGGCATTGCTATTTGATTAATATCTGAATAATTAGGATAGACAATTTGTAACGTTCGATCTTGTGCTTTTTGAGAAATTTGTTGTTTTTTAATTAAATATTTTTCAGATTCAAAAAAATAAGATTTCTTCGTATTTACATCTGTACTATCTTCTAATTTAAACATTTGATCTACAATATTCGCCGAAAATTTCCCTTTATTTAAGTCGTCTAAAGCTTCTCCTAACAACATGTTTTGTACTTTATTAAAGTCCAAATCACTTCCCAACCATCGACTCAAAGTAGAATAATCTCCTTCAAAAAAACTGTTGTTTATTTTTTCGTAATACTGCACTTTAGTTGGGGTAATTAAGGCTTTAGCCATTGTAATCCCAATAAATCGAATACTAATTAAAATGATCTCGTCTTTTTTTATCTTGATTTCAGCCGTTACTCTTTGGCTTTGTTTTTTGTCTTCATAATGGGCATTCGATTTTATATACAGCGTTGAAAACTCTTTTTTATTGTGATAATGATTGGAGATGATTGCCTCTGAAGACAATGCATCTTTTGCTTTTCCTTCCACCAAAACAGCTTTTGACTTACACGAAAATAACACTCCAACAACTACTATTAGAAAATATTTATACATTACTTTTTTTGTTTCATTAAAGCATCTGCTTTTAAGAAATAGTTTTCTTTCTTTTTCAGATCGCCCAATCCTGCCCATGCTTCCCCAAGTTGAATGTTGAAATTAATTTCTAATGCAATATCGTCTACAACATAATCTAACCCTGTCTCAAGACTGTCTTTTGCCTTTTTAAATTGCCCTAATTGATTATACGCCAAGCCTGCATAATAATAAAATTGAGGTTGAGAAGGAAACAATTCTTGCAAACTTTCCGATTTTTTAGCTAAAACATCAAACTGTTGCTTTTCAGTATAAACTTGCAGTAATAACAATTGAGTTTCAATATCTTCTGAGTTGGGTTTAAGATGCATTTCGTAATACTTGATTGCTTTATCCCAATTGGATTTGTTGTGATAAAACTTTCCGATTTCTTTAGCTACATTAACTTCTTTATCGGAATCAAAATAAGAAATTGCCTTTTCTAAATCTGCATCAAATTCGGGTTTGTCTTTAATGAAAATCAGAAACTCATTGAGCATTCGGTGTTTAATTTTAGAATCAATTTTAGGACTCGCCAATACTTTATTCATTGATTGGACTCCATTGGCTCCATCATTATTGTTCAAATGATATTTAAACAAACTCACCTGAGCCCAGTCTGAAGTAGGGATTTCTTTTTCAAGTTGTTTCGTGATTTCTAAAGCTTTGTCTTCTTGATTGTTTTCCGAATAGAGAAATATCAAGGCAACATAATTGGATTCTTCTTTAGGATATTTTTTAATCTGAGCGATTAGATTGTCTCTTTCAGCATTTTGAAATTTAGATTCTCTTAGAATTTGTGTTTTATAATTTTCTCTTTGATCTGATTTCCCAACCGTATCATTGAGTTCATTTATCAATCCCAATGCTTTATCAAATTGTTGTGTATTCATATACAACGAAACCAAATCTTCTTTGTATTCTTTCTTAAATTCAATTAACTTGGTGACAATAACAATGGCTTGAGTGAAATCTTTAGTTTCATAACAAACATCATACATCCCGACCCAATACCATTTGTTTTGTGAATTGATTTTAGTCGCTTTTTCAAAAGAATCATAAGCGTCTTTATAGTTCTTTTGCGCTAAATAATTTTTGCCCATTTCAAAGAAAACGACATCATTATTGGGTTCTAATTTTTTACATTTTTCAAGAGCTGTAATGGCTTTATCGTAGTTTTCGATTCCTTTTTGTAATAAAGATTCGTAGAACGCATTTTGAAATTCATCATCCGCCAAAGCAATGGCATCTGGTTCGTTTTGAGCCAAAAGCGATGTGGAAAATAGGATTCCATAGAAAAGTGTAAAAACAATTTTTTTCATATTTTGTTATTCTAAAACAGAATAATCTCCAATACTTATACTAGTGAAATTTCCATCAAAACTTGCATGGCTTCCTATCATAGCGTTATCTAAATTCGCATTTTTAATGTGAGAATAGTTTTGAACTAAGCTGTTTTTGATTTTACTATCGCGAACATGACACGCTTTCCCTAAAGACACATTTGGACCAACTGTGGCATTAATCAAAATTACATCTTCACCGATAAAACATGGTGGAATAATTGTAGAATGTTCTATAATCACAGAAGAATGTACTAAGTTTTCTCCGTCTTGATGTAAGAAATCTAGCAATCTAGAATTGGTTTCTACGGTAACATTTTTGTTTCCGCAATCCATCCATTCGTCTACTTTTCCGGGTACGAATTTGAGACCTTTTACTTTCATGTTTTCTAAACCATCAGTCAATTGGTACTCTCCACCTTTAACAACATTATTATCTAATAAATATTGTAATTCAGAGCGTAAAGCTTCCCCTGATTTGAAATAATAAATACCGATAATTGCTAAATCCGAAACAAAGTCTTTTGGTTTTTCAACGAAATCTACAATTTGATTGTTCTCGTTTAGTTGTACTACACCAAAAGCACTTGGATCTTCCACTTGTTTTACCCAAATTACGCTGTCTGCAGATGTGTCTAAAGTAAAATCAGCTCGAAACAAAGTGTCTGCATACGCCACAACAATAGGGCCTGTCATACTTTCTTTGGCGCACATAATGGCGTGTGCCGTTCCTAATGCTTCGTTTTGATAATAGATCGTTCCTTTGGAACCTAACTTTTCGGCAATGGCAACCAAGTCTTTTTCGACTTGTGTTCCGAAATCTTTATGAATGATGAAGGCTATTTCTTCGATGTCTTGATGGATAACTCCTGCGATATCTTCTACTAAACGATGTACGATAGGTTTTCCAGCAATTGGGATTAATGGTTTAGGAACTGTAAGTGTGTGTGGTCTTAATCTGGAACCACGTCCAGCCATGGGAACTATTATTTTCATAAATATTTAAATTTACCGCAAAGTTCGCAAAGTTTTTCGCAAAGTTTGCAATGTTTTATGTTTGTTTTAAGACGGTTATTAACCAAATTTAATTCACTCCAGTACTGCCAAAACCGCCTTCACCACGAGATGTTTGAGAGAGTTCTTGGACCTCAATCCATTCGGCACGTTCGTGTTGGGCGATGATGAGTTGTGCAATGCGTTCGCCATTTTCGATGACAAAAGGTTCGTTGGATAGATTGATCAATATCACTCCGATTTCACCTCGGTAATCTGCATCAACAGTTCCTGGAGAGTTGAGCACCGTGATTCCTTTTTTGGCAGCTAATCCGCTTCGTGGGCGAACTTGTGCTTCGTATCCGATAGGTAATTCGATAAAAAGACCGGTTTTTACAATTGTTCTTCCCAACGGATTTAGGGTTATGGACTCGGTGAGATTCGCCCGTAAGTCCATGCCGGCAGAAGCAATTGTTTCGTAATTGGGTAAATCGTGCTGTGATTTGTTGATAATGTTGATTTTCATGAAATTGTTATTTTGTATTCGAATGCCCTAGCCCCGATAGTAGTGGAAATCCTTTTGTGGGGTTGTTCGCCACAAAAGATTGTAACGAATAGCGGGATCCGAGCTCCTAATTCGACTTCCGTTTTATAATTCGAGTTAATGTTTCTTTTTCGTTGTAATAAATGAAATATAAAAATGCTAATAATAAGGCAATCCCGACAAAATAATTTTCTCTAAAAAAATAAAAAGAGAGCGTTGAAAAGAGGATTGAAAGGCCTAGATAGCCTCCAATTTTTTTCATGTCATACGGAATTGGATAGTATTTGTTTCCCATAAAATAAGAAATGAGCATCATGCTTCCGTAGGCGGCAATGGTGGCGATTGCAGAACCGTAATAGCTGAATTTTGGTATCAATAGAAAATTGAGTCCTAGCGTTATTACAGCGCCAATAATAGAAATGTAGGCGCCAATATAGGTTTTATCGATGAGTTTGTACCAAACTGAAAGATTCGTGTAGATGCCCAGAAAGAAGTTGGCGAGAATGATGAGCGGGACGACTTTCATGGCTTCCCAATAAGAGGCATCACGAATCATAAGGTATTTGAAAAGATCGGCAAAAACAATTACTGTTAAAAGTATAAACGACCCAAAAATGACAAAGTATTTTGTAACGGTGGCGTAGGTTTGTGTGGCGTTTTCTTTATCGGCATGACTAAAAAAGAAGGGTTCAATTCCGAGCGTATAGGCGGTTCGGAAAAGCACCATGAACAAACCAAGTTTGTAACAGGCTGAATAGACCCCTACTTCAGAATCAGCGATGTCGGAAGGCAATAGTTTTCCGAGTAGAATTTTGTCGAATTGCTCGTTGATGGCAAAGGCGATTCCGGCGACAAGAATAGGAAGACCGTAGCGCATCATTCGTTTCCAAAGATCAAAGTCGAATTGCCATTTGATTTGAAAATAATTGGGTGATAGTGCCACGAAAGTGAGAAAACTCGCGATGATATTAGAGATGAAAATGTAGCCTATTTGAAAATTTTCGAAATAGAATTCAGAAAGAAAACCCGTTGGATTGGAATGTGCTATTTTCGGTAAAAGAAGTAAGAAAAAAAGATTTAGTAATAGATTGACTAAGACATTTCCGATTTTAATACAGGAATAATAAATGGGATTTTGATTGGCTCTAAGATTGGAAAATGGAATAATAACAAGCGCATCAAGGACTAAAATCCAAATGGTGCAGGTGATGTATTGTGTGTCTATTCCGGACCAATTGGCTAAACTATTTCGGAATAAAAGCGACACGAATAAAAACAATATTGTTGACCAAAATATAGAAACCGTTGTAGTTTCTACTACACTTTTTTTGTTGGATTCTTTATTATAGAAACGGAAGAAAGCAGTTTCCATTCCGTAGGCCAATAGGACATTAAAGAAAATCATCCATGAAAAGATAATGGACACTTTCCCATAAGCAGCTTTGGGCAACAATTCGGTATAGATTGGGACCAATAAAAAACTAAACATGCGAGGCAATACAGTTGCCAGTCCATAGATAGCGGTTTGTTTGAAAAGATTTTTATAAAGACTCAAATTGTCATATTTAAAAGGTAAAAATAACTAATTTCTTGGTCTTGTGCTTGGATATGCCAGAAGTTCTTTTTCTTCTATGTTTTCAAGTTTGAAATAGTTGATTGTATTGTTTTCGGTATATTCAACTATTGCTTCGTTCGGCTTTAATCCAATGCATAATTTTGGAATTGTTTCTTTAATCGTTGAATCCGTATTTTCGTCTGAAATCAAATTAGGATTTGGAGGTTTTACAAAAAATCTTCCCACAAATAAAATAGAATTTGATGTTTCAAAATTGGTTACTCTATCTTGAAAATAGATTTTATTTAATACATATTTTGTAGCAATTGGAGTTTCAAATTTTAAAAACACATTGATTCCTCTTCCGCCAAGCTCTTGGCCAGCAATCCAACCTTGATAATAGACAGACTCTATTTTTTGTGGAGTTTTTGTAGTGATTTCTTTTTGGGAAGAGCAAAAAGTAAGACCTAAGAGGAATAGAATAAAACTACTATTGCTTAAAAATTGTTTCATGATTGTTTACGTTAAACTTTCCTCATTAATAATTTTTACAAAGTGAAATCCTTTAGGACTGTATCCTTGATTGTAATAAAACCGATGCGCCTTGAAGTTTCCAGTAAAAGCGTCAAGTACAATCATAGTACAATCTAGATCTTTTGCTTTTTGGTCGAGATAGTTGGTCATCGTTTTTCCGACACCTTTTTGACGATAATCAGGGTGTACTATAAAATTGTCAATTTCTATATATTTTCCAGACCACAGTTTGAAGCCTATCCAAAACCCTGTAAGACCAATGCAAGTTCCTCCTTCAAAAACTGCGAGTTGCGCATAATTGTGAGGCATCATTTCTTTCAAATAAGCTTCGTATTTTTCGATGCTGAGATTTGGATACAAAAATTGAATGACCTCGATATGAGAAATCATTTCTTCGATGGTATGGAGTTCTTTTACTTGCAAATTATTGGTTTTTATTTGCAACAAAAATAATCAAAAGATTTCTGTATGCTGTCAAATCTAATGAAGGATTCCCGTTATATTTGTTTCAACCTTTAACTTTAGTTTATGCTAAAACATTTTTTCACTTTCGGTTGGCTTTTTTTTACCCTTTTAGGATTTTCTCAGCAATATCCAATTACTAAAAAAGTTCCTAAGACAATAACTAAGCACGGTATCGCATTTCAAGATGAATATTCTTGGTTGGAAAATATGAAAGAGAATGAAGTTGTCAATTGGTCGAATGCTCAAAACGAGGTTATAAATTTACATAGCGCTGAAATCGAGAAAAAGTACGATATCGCATCAAAAATAAAGGACTATGATGCTTATTCTAGTAATGGTTTACCGATGAAAAAAGGCGCTTTTTTTTATGGGGTTTATAGAATGCAAAAGAATAAACCTGGCGTTTTATGTTTTAAAAAAACCTTGAATGAACAGGCTGTTGAATTGGTAGATCCTTTTAAGGTTTTTAAAGATGAAAACGCTACTATCTTTTCATTTTATCCTTCCAAAAATTCAGCAAAAATTGCTTATGAAATTAATAGCGACGGAAGTGACAGAAAAGAAATCCGTTTTGTTACGATAGAACCTAATAATTATTTAGAAGATGTTCTTACCAACGTGAAATTTTCTAATGTAGCTTGGAACAATGATTCTGGTGTGTTTTACAAACGAAATAGTAATAACAATTCTTTTGCAAGGGACTCTACGTACCAGATTTTCTATCATAAGATTGGCACATTACAAAATGAAGATAAACTTATTTTTGATGCCACAAAAACAGAAGGCAACGTTGATTTTCAAACTAAGGAAGGTAAACTATTTATTGAGGAGGAAAGCAAAGATGAAAGAACCAGTACTTACTACTATGCAAATCTAAACACTGAACCTTTTATCCTAACAAAATATCTTGATAATGAAACTAATGGGTTTCGTTTTATCGATTATAGAGAGGGTAGAATTTACTTTTCATCTAAAGAATCCGATTGGGGAGAAATTCGTTCGTTTGATATCAATAATAGAACTGATGAGAAATTAGTGGTGTCTCAATTGTACAATAATTTGCTTGTTGATTCCGCCTTCTACGAAGCGTATATTATTTGTAAGTATAAGACGTTAGGTAATAATTATTTGATTGTATATGACAAAGATGGAGGTTTTGTAAGGAGGTTTGATGTGCCTTACGGAATGGATTTTAACGTTAATTTTCTCAATGAAAAGACTAAAGAATTGTTCGTTACCTTCTATTCCTATACAATTCCCTATCTAAATTATACTTTAAATATAGAAACGGGGCGATCCAATCCTTATTTTAATGATTTTCTTCCTCCGAAACCAACGCTGTTTCCATTCAATCATTTTGAAACAAAAATCATTACTTATAAAAGTAGGGACAACCAAGATATTCCGATTACTATTATCTATAAAAAAGGGATGGTTTTAGACGGAAATAATCCAACACTTCTAAAAGCCTATGGTGGTTTTGGAGTTGTGAGTGGTCCTTCATACGATACCGGGCTCTTGTATTTTTTAGAAAAAGGTGGTGTTTTTGCCTATGCCGAAATTAGAGGCGGTGGTGAAAAAGGAAGAAAATGGCATACGAACGGAATGGGTCTAAAGAAAATGAATTGTTTCAACGATTTTATAGATGCAGCGGAGTATTTAATTGCAGAAAAGTATACTTCGCCAAACAAATTGGCAATCACTGGCGCATCACAAGGAGGGCTTCTGGTCGGTGTAGCAATGACTCTACGTCCCGAATTATTTAAAGTGGTTGTTCCGAAAGTGGGTGCATTTGATATGATACAATTTGACAAATTTACTATCGGGAAGTATCATTACGATGAATATGGAAATCCTGCAAATGAAGCGGAATTCAAGTACTTACTAAATTATTCTCCTTTTCACAACATTAAAGAAGATGTCAATTATCCGACTACATTAATTATTACTTCTGATAATGATGATCGAGTTCCCCCATTTCATTCCTATAAATTTGCTGGAAGATTACAAAACAGAGTGGCGCAAAAGAATCCTATTTATTTGAAAACATTGAGTAGTTCTGGACATTATGGTAAGATTTCAACCTACCAAAATCGAATTGAAGAAAAAGCGGCGTTTTATGAATTTCTTTTATTTCACTTGAACTAATAAAAAAAGCCGGTTTTACGAACCGGCTTTTTTCTATTCTTATTCTATTTTTTATCCATTCAAAGCTTCTGCTCCACCAACAATCTCTAAGATTTCATTAGTAATCGAAGCCTGACGTGCTTTGTTGTAGGTTAATTTCAATTGATCTCTCAATTCCGTAGCGTTATCCGTTGCTTTGTGCATAGCAGTCATACGAGCGCCGTGTTCTGAAGCAAATGAATCTCTAATCGCTTTGTACAATTGTGTTTTTAGAGATTTTGGGATTAAGGTTAAAACGATTTCTTCTTTGGAAGGTTCAAAAATATAATCTCCCGTAGAGGCTACTTTATCAGAAACTATTGGAGCTAATGGTAAAAATTGTTCGGTTTGAATAATTTGAGTAGCTGCATTTTTAAACTGATTGTAAACCAATTCGATTTTGTCGTATTCTCCAGAAATAAATTTAGCCGTTAATGCTTCAGCAATTGTAGCAACATTATCAAAAGTAAGTTCATCAAAAATACCACTTTGATTATCACTAATCGTTAGTGTTTTCTTTAAAATATCATTTCCTTTTTTTCCGATAGCGAAGACTTCTACTTGCTTTCCAGCGTAGAATTCAGCTCTGCTTTTTACTTCTTTAATGACGTTGGTATTAAAAGCACCACATAATCCACGGTTAGAGGTAACTGCAATCACCAAAACTTTTTTGATTTCTCTTTGTTTGGTATATTCTCCGCCTGTATCACTATCGAGTGTTGCAGAAAGGTTTTGCAATAATTCCGTTAATTTTTCGGCATAAGGTCGCATAGCAGTAATAGCATCTTGTGCTTTTTTAAGCTTTGCGGCAGAAACCATTTTCATCGCCGATGTGATTTGCATCGTAGATGAAACGGAAGTAATTCTATTACGGATTTCCTTTAAGTTTGCCATTTTTATTATATTAAATTATAAATTTTGAATTATAAATTATGGAGCCCATTTAAAATTTATAATTCAAAACTTAAAATAATTCTAGTTGTATTTTGCTGAAATTTCTTTAGCTGCATTTTCGATGATATCTGTAATTTTATCATCTAATTTTCCAGCTTTCAAAGCATCTAATGTATCTCTATGTTTGTTGTTTAAGTAATCTAAGAAATCTTTTTCGAATTCTTTTACTTTATTTACAGGAACATTTCTCAACAAGTTTTTAGAACCTGCATAGATAATTGCTACTTGATTTTCAACAGTATAAGGGCTGTTTAATCCTTGTTTTAGGATTTCAACATTTCTTCTTCCTTTTTCAATTACGTTTAAAGTAACCGCATCTAAGTCAGAACCAAATTTCGCAAACGCTTCCAATTCACGGAATTGTGCTTGATCTAATTTTAACGTTCCAGCCACTTTTTTCATTGATTTAATTTGAGCATTTCCACCTACACGAGATACCGAAATACCTACGTTGATTGCAGGACGAACCCCAGAGTTGAATAAATCTCCATCCAAGAAAATTTGTCCGTCTGTAATCGAAATTACATTAGTTGGAATATAGGCAGAAACGTCACCCGCTTGAGTTTCGATAATTGGTAAAGCGGTTAATGAACCTCCACCTTTTACGATACCTTTTAATGAATCTGGTAAATCATTCATGTTTTTAGCAATCTCATCATTAGCGATTACTTTACAAGCTCTTTCTAATAAACGAGAGTGTAAGTAGAAAACGTCTCCAGGATAAGCTTCACGTCCCGGTGGTCTTCTTAACAAAAGAGAAACTTCACGATACGCTACTGCTTGTTTCGATAAATCATCATAAACAATTAAAGCAGGACGACCTGAATCTCTAAAATATTCTCCAATTGCAGCACCTGCGAATGGCGCATATACTTGCATTGGAGCAGGATCAGAAGCGTTAGCAGCTACGATAACGGTATATGCCATAGCTCCTTTTTCTTCTAACATTTTCGCAATTCCAGCAACGGTTGACGCTTTTTGTCCAATCGCTACGTATATACAAAATACTGGTTTTCCAGCATCGTAAAATTCTTTTTGATTTAAAATGGTATCCAAACAAACGGTAGATTTACCTGTTTGACGGTCACCAATAACTAGCTCACGTTGTCCACGACCTACTGGAATCATAGCATCTACCGCTTTTACTCCTGTTTGTAATGGTTCGGTAACTGGCTGACGGAAGATAACTCCAGGAGCTTTTCTTTCTAAAGGCATTTCATATAAATCTCCACCAATTGGTCCTTTTCCATCAATAGGAAAACCAAGTGTGTTGACTACACGACCCACCATTTGTTCACCCGCTTTAAGGGAAGCAATTCGTTGTGTTCTTTTTGCAGTTGAACCTTCTTTGATTCCTGTTGATGGTCCTAATAATACGACACCTACATTGTCTTCTTCAAGATTCAAAACGATACCTTCTAATCCGTTATCGAATTCTACTAGTTCACCATATTGAACATTTGATAACCCGTAAACACGAGCAATACCATCTCCAACGTTTAAAACTGAACCAACTTCTTCTAAAGTAGCACCAGATTCAAAACTCTCTACTTGCTTTTTTAATATTGCTGATATTTCAGCAGGTTTAATTTCCGCCATAATTATTTATAAATAACTAGTTACTTAATTCTCTTTTTAATACTTGTAATCTGTTTGCGATAGAAGCGTTGTATTGCTGATCGCCTATTCTTAAAACAAACCCTCCGATGATTGAAGCGTCTACAATATTTTCGATTGTGATTTTTTTGTTTGAAAGTGTCGAAACTTTAGCCAAAACTTTAGCTTCTAATGCAGCATCCATAGGAACAGCAGTAGTAACTTTGGCTACTTCAACCCCATTCATTTCGTCAAAAAGCTGATTGTATTCCCAAGCAATAGCTCCTAAAATTTCAAATCTTTTGTTTTCAAATAATAAATGAAATAAACTTTTTGTAACTCCATTTACTCCAGCAAAAACTTCCAACAAAGCACTTTCTTTAACCTCAACTTTGGTAGTTGGGTTTTGAATAAATGTACTTAATTCTATATTACTAGAAATAGTAGATGCAATGGAATTCATGTCATTATTCACCGCTTGAGCAACACCTTTATCATTTGCGATATCTAGGATTGCTTTGGCGTAACGAATTGCTGCTCTTGTACCTGCCATTTTAGTTTAATTTAGCGTCACCTAACATTTTTTCCACCAATTTTACTTGAGCTTCTTTGTTAGATAATTCGTCTTTTAATAATTTTTCAGCTATTTCTAGAGACAACGTTGACACTTGTGATTTCAATTCAGCCATAGCCGCATTTTTCTCACTTTGAATCGCAGCTTTCGCTTGTTCGATCATTTTCAAACCTTGAGCTTGTGCTTCTATTTTAGAGTCTGCAATAACTTTCTCTTTCATTTCACGAGCTTCTTTAAGCATCGTATCTCTTTCTAATCTAGCTTCCTGTAAAATACGTTGGTTGTCAGATTGTAAATTTTGCATTTCTTTTTTTGCATTAGCAGCAGAAAGCAAAGCGTTTTTAATTCCTTCTTCTCTTTCGTTAACTGCATCAAGAATAGGTTTCCATGCAAATTTTTTCAAAAGGAGAATTAATCCAACGAAAATTATTGTCTGCCAAAAAAACAAACCAAACGAAAAATCATTTATTAACTTATCCATAGTATGTATGTAATTATAGTCTTTTTTTAATGTAATTTTAAAACAATAGCTGCAACCAACCGTTGCAGCTATTTGTCTTTTCTAGTTTTCTGATACTGCAAATAAAGCTGCAAATCCGATTCCTTCAACAAGAGCTGCTGCAATAAGCATAGCTGTTTGGATTTTCCCATAAGAGTCTGGTTGACGTGCAATTGCGTCCATCGCTGAACCACCAATTCTACCAACACCAATTCCAACTCCGATTACTACTAATCCTGCTCCAATAATTCTTGGCATGTTCATAAATATATGTATTAAAAATTAAACATTCTTTTTTTAGTGAGCTTCCTCGTCATGATGATGCTCTTGAACAGCAGAACCAAAATATAATGCTGTCAAAATTGTAAAAATATACGCCTGTAATAAGGCAACTAAAATTTCAATAATAGAAATCATAAAGGACAATACGAAAGACAGGCTACTTCCAACCCAGCTTTTGAATATAAACATCAAACCAATTAAACTCATCAAAACGATGTGCCCAGCAAACATGTTTGCATACAAACGTATCATTAATGCGAATGGTTTGATTACTAATCCCATTAATTCGATTGGAGCTAAGATTATTTTCATTGGAGTTGGCACACCTGGCATCCAGAAAATGTGTCCCCAGTAATTTTTATTTGCCGAAAGATTCGTGATTAAAAAAGTGATCACTGCCAATCCAAATGTAATTGCGATATTTCCAGTAACATTGATTCCTAGTGGTGTTAATCCGAAAATATTTAAAAACCATATAAAGAAAAACACGGTTAATAAATGACTCATGTATTTCTTGTAATGTTTTTCTCCAATATTTGGAATCGCTATTTCATCTCGAACGTACAATACTATAGGCTCGAAAAAACGTCCCGCTCCAGCAGAAACACCCCCGTTTTTAGCATACGATTTTCCTAGGCTAGAAAACAAAAAGAACATTAATAAAGCAACAATCATAATGGTTAGCACTCCTTTGGTAATAGAAAAATCTATTGGTTGAGCGTTGGTTGGGTGATGATGATGATCTTCCGTTAAAGTCCCAGAAGCATCTGTTTTATATATTTTTTCGTGATGTAATTTGTAATAGTTCCCGTTACTTTCCGCTACGCTTTCTCCATGGTTAAATTTCGAAGAAGAAAAAAAGTGAATTCCATTATCCCAAAGTATAATTGGTAATGGAAACCCATAGTGAGCTCCCGTTTCAGCGTCTTCAAAAAGAGAAAACTCATGACCATCAAGTACGTGATGGTTTTTTACTTCATCAATTTGTGCTTTGATCTCTGCTTTTTCATCAACAACTTTAATTTCTTTTGCTACAACTTCATGAGTAACTTGTAGTGTATCCGTTGGATTTGCAAATGAAAATAAAGGAAGAAAAGCGATTAAAATTGCTACTATAAATTGAAGCGGTTTATTAGAAAGCACCATATCTATTGAATGTCTAGGATTTTGTTTTCTGAAATTTGGTGCAAATGTACATTTTTTATTAAACACCACAAGTTTAAAAAACACTTTTTTGAAGAACATTTAGTTTTAGAGTGCTATTCTTGTTTATTGTTTATTAATCGAATCGTAATAAGGGTTTCAATTGCTAAAAACAATAAAAAAATGAATAGGAAGTTTATTTTTTCCAATCCAGAATGTGATAGATTTACTTTTAGAATTGGTTTCAAAAAAATATAGGCAATTCCCATTTTAAAAGTAGTCAACAATATAAAAGTTAAACCAACATGTGTTGAGCTAACTTGATTTACTTTTATTAAAATAAATAGGATTACGGCTGACAATAAAAAGAAGAAGGAATATAATCTGGGTAAGGAATAAACAAATAAAGGTTCAACTTGATTCCATCCAATAACATAAAAAAAGCATTCATGAACCAGTAAAGAAATACACGAAAACAGCAAAAGATTTAGAATAGATTGATATTGTTTGAGATTCATAATGAATTATTCTTCTGAAGAATTAATATCTTTTAATTGACGGTTTAAATTGTAAAAAGCAATAGCAACACCTAATAAAGTCATTCCTTTTAAATAAACAGCATAACTATTTGGGAATTTTTGATCTAACCAACCTCCAAAAAAAGAAAAAAGATAAATTATGACTCCCATTTGAATAGGAATATTAATCAATGATAACCATTTATTCGGTCGCTTTTTCTTCTGTTGGTTCATTTGAGGTTGCTGTTTTTTGATTTGTTTTCATAATGCAAGTCGCACTAAACTCAGCTCCAGGTTCTACAGATAGTTTACCACAAACTACTTCTCCGTGAATACTTGCTTTCGATTTGATGTTTAATATCTCTGCCACCTGTATTTTCCCTTCAAACTTTCCTTCTATATCCGCATTTTTGCAAACAATATCACCTTTGACACTTCCTGCCGGACCAATAACTATTTTTCCGTTGGATTGGAAATTACCTACTAAATCTCCATCTAATCTAAAATCGGCATGTGAAAGAATATTTCCTTTGATTAAGGTTCCTTCTACAATTCTGTTGGTTTTACCCAACAAGTCAGTATACGATTTTGGTTTTTTATCAAACATACTTTATTTTTTTTCACCACTTGTCCCTTTGTCCTTAGGAACAAATCCAGGTGTGCTTGGTAATCCCGGCGGTAACTGATTGAATTGTTGTGAAGGATTGTTTTCTATTTCTTCCTGTCTTATTAGTTTTGGTCTTTCATTAGTGTTCTTTTCTTCTTTTGAAACATTTGGTTTTGCTTTAGGAACATAAGCTTTAGGAGGCAAAGGGTCAGAAGCAGGAGTGGTTAAATACTCTTCAAAATTTTTCTTTATTTGAACAATTTTATAGTTTGAGTTAGAAATGATATAAGCCGTTTCTGCTATTTTATATTCTTTAAATTCTTTTAAAATCGAAGCAATCCCTTTTGCATATTCAAGATCTTTCAAACCATGAATTACTATAAAGTTTTTATCCATAGTATAAATGTCATACGATAAAGTAAGCCTGTCTAAGCTTCTTTCAGAAATAAATTTTTTGATTTTATCTTGTAGTATTTTTGTGTTTTTATCCTCTGGGTTGTCTGACTTGTATAAAATCTTCCAGCTTAAAGGTTTTTCTTCATAAAACTTTAGACTTTCTAATGTCGGAACATTCGTTTTTAGAAGTTCTTCGGCAAACTTTCCTTCTTCGCTATTTGGGTAATTCAAAGCCACAAAATTGAGTGTCTTTTTATATTCTTCTAATCCTTTTAATCTTCCTATATTATTAGCTTTTAACAATTCAAATTTAGGGACAATTTCTTCCCCGTTAAATTGATCTATAGCTAGGTTCAAATTGGTTAACGATGTTTTTATATCTCCAGATTGAAACTGCTTAAATATTCTGTCGTAATTAGCTTCCGGCGTATCTGTTAAAGAATTGCCTGATCCGTTAGGGTTTCCTAAAATTTGAGCATAACGAGAATCAGGGAATTCATTTATGATTCTGTTTTTCATTGCCAAAGCTTTGTCTTTATCTAAAATATCATACAGCTTATATAAGTTATACATTGTAGGTAAAATCAATCTTTCTTCTGGTTTATTCGTCAATAAAGTCTCTAATTTAGAGGCTGCTAATTTGTATTCTTTAAATTTCTCTTTATAAATAACTCCTAATTGATAATAGGCAAAATTGCGTTCTTTTGCTATACTATCTATCACTTTCTGGGATGACGGCAATTGCTTTATATAAAAATCTGAAGTGTATTTTTCTGCTAGTTTATCACTTTTCTCTTTATCACTTTTCTCTTCTATTTCCTTATCTACATTGTCGTCACCAGACTCGATTGTATTGGTTTTGTTTTGAGATATTCTCCAATTTTCTTTATAGGCTCTGTCTCCCCATTTCTTTTTAAACTCTGATTTCCCAAAAGCAACTGTAGATGGATTATAAAAATAAAAATTGCTGTTTCCTGCAGACGAAGTGGCACTATTTGAATCTGGAGAAGAAGGTGGTGCTTTTTTAGATGCTATAGAAGCATCTTTGTTGTCGTCTTTTCCGTTTTTGTCTACATCTTCTTGAGAATCACCATTAGATTCTTGTTTGTCTTTAGCTTCTTTTTCTAGTAAAAGTTTTTTCTCATCTGCTTTTTTTAATTTAGAAATAAAGTCTTCATAATAGCTGATTTTGTCTGTATCCGACATAAAACAAACTTTAAGAATACTGTCGTTTCTTGAAGCAATCCCTTCATATTTGATTACATCTACAAGATTTTCTCTTTTCTTTTGTATAAAACGATGTTCTCTTGATCTAGGTTCTAACTGTACCAATGTACTGTCATAATATTTCCCTGCTATTACATATTTTGCATTTTTGAAATAAATATCTGCTAGATTTCTGTAATTAGAAGCCACTAAATATTTGTCTATAACCTTCGTATTTAAAGAAACGTTATAATATTTTTTAGCCAAAGAGTCATTTTTGTTTTTATCATAAAACAATCCCATTTGATGATTGATAAAATTCAAATAAGGACGATTTTCTCTGTCTTTAAGTAATTTATTGTATTTTTTTAGAAATGCTAAGGTATCCCCATTTTCAAAATCCTGGAGATTTGCTTGTCTAATATGTGCATGGATTACGTACTGTTTTGCAGCTTTTCTTTTCATATCAATTATGGATTGATACGACGCAAACGCACTGTCTTTATAACCTAATTGCTCGTAAAGTTGTCCCAAAATAAAACGATAACGTGCTCGCTCCTCTTTTGATTTAGTAAATTCTTTGGCTAATTTAAGTTTCGCAATGGCACTGTCCTTTTCTCCTAAATTCAAAAAAGCTTGTGTAAGTGTTGCATTGGCATCTGCGAAAATTTGATCTTTATATTTTATTTCTTTTAATAAATTACTCAAATTTTCAACAGCAACAGCATCATTTTCTAAACGCATATTTGTTTTTTCTCTCCAAATCTTAGCTTCATTGATTTTATTGCTATTCGAATGTTTGTATAAAATATAATTAAATGCTTCTAAAGCAGGAACAAATCTTTGGTCATAATATCTTGATTTCCCTAATAATAAATGGGCTTCATCCATTTGGTAATTTTTCTCAGCACCTCCAATATTCATAGAGTGTTTTTGAATCGCTTTTGTAGCTTTCGTTTCCGCTCTTTCAAAATTTGGATTAGGTGGTTTTTCACCAGGCAAAATATTTTCTTTTTTTACCTGCATTCTTTCTATTGGTAAAAGTTCCCAAAAGTTATCTTGATATTGTGATTTCAATTCCAAAATTCCTTTGTCTAATGCCAAACTTCCATTATATAAGATGTTATCTTTCGTGCTTAAAGCATGAGAATTTCGAGAGATAAAAGTATTCTTTTTAACAGAACAAGCTATCAAAAAAAGAAAGAAACTAACTATAAAAAGATACTTGAGTAAGGTGGTTTTCAATGTAAAACGGTTTTTCTTAAAACTTCTAAAAGTCGATTTTAGTATATTGACTGGTAAAAATACGTTTCTTTTTGATATAGCGAAAAATATCACCTAAAAGTTTCATGTTTTCCAGTCATTGAATTCATTATTTAATGGGTTTGTTGTTTTAAAATAGAAAAAGTATTGAAATTTCGTCAAAAATAATACTCTTGATATAAGTCGGTTTTCTTAGAGGTTTCCTATTTTTGCAAAAAAAAGTATGTCTTCATTTTATAAATTAAACATCAAAGAAGTGCGTCGAGAAACTAATGATGCGGTTTCTATTTTGTTTAATGTCCCTCTTGAATTTAAAGATTTTTATCGTTTTATAGCTGGTCAGTATATTAATCTAAAATTGACCTTAGACGGAAAAGAAATTCGTCGTGCTTATTCCTTGTGTTCTTCTCCTGAAAGTTCGGAATTAAGAATAGCGGTAAAAGCTGTAAAAGATGGAACGTTTTCAGTTCTAGCAAATTCAAAATTAAAAGCTGGTGATACACTAGAAGTAGGAACTCCTGAAGGAAAATTTACGTTTGAAGCTGATGCTAATCGTTCGAAAAATTATCTTGCTTTTGTAGCTGGAAGTGGCATTACACCTGTTTTTTCAATTCTTCAAAGTGTCCTTAACAATGAACCAAAAAGTACTATTGTTTTGGTGTATGGTAATAAAACTCCTGAAGATGCTATATTTTATCAACAATTGCACGATTTACAGTTAAAATATGTTGGTCGTTTCTTTGTTCATTATGTATATAGTCAAGTGAAAGTTGACAACGAGTTGTTTGGAAGAATAGAAAAATCTACGGTAAATTTTATTTTAAACAACAAACACAAAGAACTTGATTTTGATAAGTTTTACTTGTGTGGTCCTGAAGAAATGATCAACACTGTTTCGAATGTTTTGAAGGAACGAAATATAAAAGAATCTGCCATTAAGTTTGAATTGTTCTCAACCTCAACTTCAGAATCTAAAGTAGACAAGTCATTAGAAGGCCATACTAAAATCACGGTTTTAGTTGATGGTGATGAAACTACTTTCGAAATGTCACAAAAACAAACCGTTTTGGAAGCCGCCTTGAAGCAAGGACTTGATGCTCCTTATTCGTGTCAAGGTGGGATTTGTAGTAGTTGTTTAGCTCGTATTACCTCTGGAACTGCTGTAATGAAGAAAAATACAATACTAACAGACAGTGAAATTGCTGAGGGCTTAGTCTTGACTTGTCAAGCGCATCCAACTTCTGAAAGCCTCTCTATCGATTACGATGATGTTTAAAATTTATGAATTTTGTTTTGACTAAAGTTTAACTACTTTTCGAGTTAAAGTCCCAAAGTCTCCTTCAAAAGTCACCAACAAAGTGCCTCTCCATTCTGGATTTAGGCCCAAATTAAACACGCCATTACCTGCTTGAATTGTTTGCGAAAACAGTTTCTGGCCTAAAACGTTGGTGATGGAAACGTTGATTAATCCTGACATTTGGTTCATCTCAAAATTTACATTCTGTTTGGTTGGATTTGGAAAAGGCAACGAAATATGTTGTAAAGCCCAATCCGAAGTGCTTAACGTCGACACATTGATTGTCCAATAACCCGTTGGTGCAACAATCGGTCTTGAAAGTGTTTTCCCTGAAACAGATTGACCTTGTATATAATATTCAATATTCAATCCAGAAGTTGGAATTGAAATAGTAGCTGTCCAATTCGAGTCACTTATAAACGTCATGGGTGTTTGATTAAAAGTAGCGGTTCCTTGTTCTCGCCAAAAAACAGTTGCAGTTTGAATTCCAGAAATATGTTTTACTAAAGCATTTATAGTTACGACACTTCCTACATTAGCTTCTTTAATCGGTTGGTGAACGATTAACAATGGATTTGCAACTCCAATAGTATGTGTGATGCAATGCAAAGCTCCGAGTTGAGAAATTAGGTTTTCTCCGGAATTATCCACGTCTATTCCTACTACATTATATCCAGGCAATAATTGTTGGTAAAGCGCTAATGCTGCTGCATCTACTTGTGGTCTGTAGATTGGAATCAATATCGATTTGTTAATGAAAACAGAGTTGGCAAAAGTACGATAAGCACCTCCTGTATCCGGATAACTGCCCGTAGTACTCGGTGGCACATCAATCCATTTTATTTTATATGGAGTGCCAAAAGGCGATTGAAAATTATTGACCACATAGTTGATGTTCGATTCAATTTGTGGACCGTCAGCTACATTTGGAGGATATTTACTTATCAACAAAGTTTCTTCGTCAAGTAGTTTCATATGCATATCAATATGATGAATTTCATCAAATGGCAAAGTCGGCATTTTGATATAATGTTGAATTCCCATATAATTTTGCATAATTCCATCTATTTGTGTTTCTGTTTTAGGAGAAACTCCATAGGGATTTCCAACTGCATTTTCCTCTAGAATCAATTCGGAAGCGAAAGCATTTCCTAAACCGTCTGACATATAATTACCTCCAGTATTTACTAAATCGGTAAGTCCAGAGTCGGTAACATAAATCGGTATTCCAACGTAATTTGCATGTGCCGTTGGCATTACATTATCGTTGGGTCTTGGGCGATTATAAATCCAATCGGTTAGTCCTCTTTGACCAACCTCATCAGAATAAACGGTGTTTCCAGCATAATCTCGAATCCAAATACTGTTCGCTGGGACGTTTAGAAAAATAACATTCGTCAAATCTATCCCGAATGAAGTCAGATAACTTGCCACTGTTGCTTGGCTTTGGGTTGCAATAATCACTTTACATTCGTTAACTCCGACGGCTACTATTTGACGAAGTATGTTCTGAAAACTGGTTTGCCAGCTCAAAACTAAATATTCTACTTCTTCCCACTCTGCCGCGGCACGAACCGAACCTGCAGGTGGAGTTGTTACTTGCGTATTTCTAAATTGGAAATTCGTCAGTAATTGTCTTTCATTTTCTGTGAATCCTTTGGGTAGTTTTTCACTTTCTTGTGAAAATAAAAAGAGACTATTTAACGCAAATAAAACGGAACATATAAGTTTAATCGTAGTGTTTTTCATAATTGTATTAAATGTAATTTAAACAAATTTATCTTTTTACTTCGGAATAAGAAGTGATAAAAAAAATTACTTTACAAGATTGTTAATTCGCTTTACAATACTATTTACTGTAATGGTTTTCATTGCCTCTTCATAACCGGCTATCTTTTTATTTCCAAAAACTGAAGTTGGTAGGAAAGGAAATTTTTCTCTGTCTGAGGTCAAACAGTTTTCGAGCGGTTGATTGAAAGGTGAAAAACCTGCAAAAGGATGCGTTGCTCCCCAAAGTGTAAGTGTTGGAACACCATAATTAGCGGCAAGATGAGCATTGCCAGAATCCATTGAAAGCATCATTTTTAGATTGCTAATCAGTAGTAATTCTTGTTTAAAGTCTAATTTCCCCGCAACTACTATAGCATTTTCAATGTCTTTTGAAAGAGTATTTAACGATGATATTTCTTGTTTACTTCCGAAAAGCATCAAGGTATAGTCTTTATTATTAGATAATTCTTGCAAAACTTCTCGCATTAAATCGAGTGGGTATATTTTGGAATCGTATTGTGCAAAAGGGGCAATTCCGATTAGGATTTTGTTTTCGTCTCCTATTAAATTCAATACTTGAGTATCCAATTTTTGTTTGGGAGGGAAAGTAAATTGAGTTAAATCAATAAGGAGTCCGAGTTGTTTAAAAACATTGGCGTGTCTTTCAAATACAGTCGGTAAAGGCTTTAGCGTTTTATTTTCAAGTCTTGTTAACACTTTCTTTTCCGTGCGACCTTTGTCAGTATATGCCACTTTTTTTCCACTTAAGAGAAACAAAGTTCGAACGATTTTAGATCGTAATACGTTATGTAAATCGGCAAAAACGTCAATCTGCAATGGCTTCAAATCTCGGAACAATTGCAGCAACCCAAATAATCCTTTGTGTCTGCTATCGGCATCGAACGGAAAGAAGATAAGATTGGGAATGCCTTGAAAAAGCGGTTGAAAAAAAGGGCGGGAAATAACCGTAATTTTTACTTCCGGATGTTGCTGTACCAGTGCTCTTAAAACAGGAACTGTCATGGCGACATCTCCCATTGCGGAAAGTCTCATGACGGCTATATGTTGTTTTTTTTCTGGCAAGTTGCTATGTAATATAAAGCCCTAGCCCCGATAGTAGCCGGTATCCTCGCAACGCAGTGGAGAGATAAAGGCGAATAGCGGGAAATAGCTCCTAAAAAAATTACTTTTTATTTTGATACAAAATCGGATTCAACTCATCGTCGTTGTACATCTTCATTTGTTTGTAGGCTTTCATGAATTTGTCTCCGTTTTCGATGTCTTGAATCAAATCATCGATGGCGGTAGACAAATCGGTTCTTTGTTCTAAAAGCACATTCAACTTGGCTTGGCATTTGTCTTTGTGATCTTGAGACGCTTCTGTACGCGTAACTTCCTCGTTCATGTGGAAAATTTTCAACGCTAAAATCGATAAGCGATCAAAGGCCCAAGCGGGACTTTCCGAATTGATTTTTGCCGTTGTTTTTACATTTACATGATGGTATTTTTGAAGGAAATAACTATCGATATATTCTACCATATCAGTGCGTTCTTGGTTGGAGGCATCAATTCTTCTTTTCAATGTTAATGCGGCAACTGGATCAATTTGTGGGTCACGAATGATATCTTCAAAATGCCATTGCACCGTGTCGATCCAGTTTTTGTGATACAACAAATGTTCAAATTGTTCTTTAGGATAAGGGTTGTTAATCGGTTGGTCTACATTATCAAACTGATGATAATCTTGGATGCTTCTTTCGAAAACAGCATAGGCAAGTTTAGAAAACATATCTTTGAATTTTAAAACACAAAGATACTTTTTATACTTTTACGAGAGAAAAAAAGTTACTGAGTTTCTGAGTGCCTGAGTTTCTGAGCTTTTTTAGGAGCCGGGAACCTGCTATTCGTTGCAATCTTTTATGGCGAACACCGCCACAAAAGGATTTCCACTGCTATCAGGGCTAGGGCATTCTTCAAACCAGAACCTTGAAAATTAAACATAAAAAATAAACATCAATGCAAATACATTATTTATCCGAAGACAACAGTGTTCTGAATCATTTTTTAGGTCAAATTCGAAACGTTGATGTGCAACACGACAGCATGCGTTTTCGAAGAAATATTGAGCGTATTGGAGAAGTGATGGCGTATGAATTGAGTAAAGATTTAAAGTATAAGAATATTGAAATACAAACTCCTTTAGGAATAAAAAAGACAACTCAAATTGAAGATCAATTGGTTTTATGCTCAATACTTCGAGCAGGTTTACCTTTGCATTTGGGGTTTTTAAATTACTTTGATAGTGCTGAAAACGGGTTTGTTTCGGCCTATCGTCATCATCCGAATAACGATGATTTTTTTGATATTTTAGTCGAATATCAGGCGGTTCCCAATTTGCAGGATAAAACATTATTGTTGATTGATCCGATGTTAGCAACCGGTCAATCGATGGTGGCGGTCTTTAATAAGTTGATGGAGAAAGGACTGCCAAAAGAAATTCACATCGCCGTCATTATTGCGGCGCCACAAGGCATTGAATACCTTAAAAATAACTTGCCTGACAACTGTCATTTATGGGTTGCGACTTTAGATGAAACCTTGAATGCTAAAAATTATATCGTTCCAGGATTGGGCGATGCGGGTGATTTGGCTTATGGAAATAAGTTGTAGTTTTTATTTCACGCAAAGACGCAGAGACGCAAAGTTATCATAAATCAACTCTTTGCGACTTAGCGTCTTTGCGAGCCTTTATTATAATTGTGTAAAAAAAGCAAAAAGACTTGCCGAAACAAAAATCCAGACTACAATTTCTTTTTTCCAATATACTTGAGCTGTTTCAATATGTGAAGTCATTATCATGGCTAAAGGAGCGAAAGTAAATACCAACAAATCATTTGATTTGTTAGGAGAAATTAAAAACACTGCAATCCCAATCCCTAAAGCAGAGAGCACTTTTTTGTAGGTCGGGTGAAGAATTAATGGGCGATTGGATAAGGAAAGTAAAAGCAATATTACAAAAAACATCCCAACAGTAGCGTAGATAGAAAATGCTACATTTTGGTAATTGTTTGTAAAATAATTGATTCTTAAATCGATCATCGATTTTTCAAGGGTTCGGTTAATCCAAGTTGTATTAAAACACAAAGCGCTTCCAACAAATATTATTGCAACAGAAAAGAAAGCTATAATGGGTAAAAACCAATTTCTGTAATCTCGTGCTACGTGAAATAAAATGGAAATAAAAATCAAAACAATAAATAAAATACTCCAAAAGTGAAATAAAGCGGCTATAAAAACCCAAATGGATGCATCGAATATTTTCTCTTTAGAATCTTTTAATGAATGAAGAGAAATGATTCTTCGAGTAGCTAATAGTATAAAAAAATTAGAAAGTAAAAGCATCGAATTATTTAGAATTCCAGGGAAAAACAAAAGAATTAAAAAATAAAATAACACCGTATAAGCACTGTCTTTACTCAGCCCATTTTTCTTTACAATAAAGTTTGTTACAAATGTAGCAGCAAATAGAATTCCTAAAAGACCGCATTTTAATCCAATGTGAAGCAAAGAGTTGTTATTGGTGACATGCTTAATTTGAAAGAAAAAAAAGAAGAAAAGTAACCCTAGAATTACTACCGAATAATTTAATGGTGTAGATTTTCTAAAAAAACTTGTTATCATAAGGATATTTTATACTTTTGTGACTGTAAATATACTACTAACACTACTTAATATGAAAGCATTTTTTGAAGGAATACAATGGTTATTTGAAAACATTTTATTTGCTCCTCATAATTTTTTGAGAGAATTAGAACTTTCTCAATGGTTTACCGCCAACATTATCAACTGGATTTTTATGGCAATTTGCAGTTATGCAACGTGGTACTGGTGCAAGCAACTAACGATGCATAAAACAAACGGTGAAGAAAATCAAGATACAACAGCGCATTCTTTCTTAACTAAGTAAGTCGAAGCCAATATCTTTTCTATAATACATCGTATCAAAATGTAGCTTTTCTATATTTTGATACGATTTTTTTATAGCTTCTTGAAAATCATTTCCGAACGAAGTCACCGCCAATACTCTTCCTCCATTACTTACAATTTTTCCGTTTTCGGTTTTTGTCCCTGCGTGAAATACAAGTGAATCCTGAATATATTCAATACCTGAAATCACTTTCCCTTTTTCATAATCTTCCGGATAACCTCCTGATACGATCATAATCGTTGTCGCGCTTCTTTTATCTATTTCGAGTTGAACTTCGTCGAGTTTTCCATTCGCTGTAGCCACAAATAACTCAACCAAATCGTTTTTTAATCTTGGAATGACCACTTCTGTTTCCGGATCGCCCATTCTGACATTGTACTCAATCACAATGGGTTCGCCTTTTACATTAATTAATCCAATAAATACAAATCCTTTATACGGAATACCGTCTTTTTGCAAACCTCTAATCGTTGGAATAACAATTCGATCTTCTATTTTTTGTAGTAACGTTGCGTTTGCAAATGGCACTGGAGAAATAGCGCCCATACCTCCTGTATTCAATCCTGTGTCGCCTTCACCGATTCGTTTGTAATCTTTAGCCGTTGGTAGGATTTTATAATTTTTACCATCGGTCAATACGAAACAACTCAATTCGATACCGTCCAAAAACTCTTCGATTACTACTTTTGAACTTGCTTGTCCAAATTTAGCATCGACGAGCATATTACGCAATTCTTGTTGCGCTTCCTTCAAATCTTGAATTATTAAAACACCTTTCCCAGCGGCTAACCCATCTGCTTTGAGAACATATGGTGGGCTTAATGTTTCTAAAAACCGACAACCTTTTTCTACCGTTTCCTTAGTAAAACTATCATACGCCGCAGTTGGAATTTGATGCTTCACCATAAATTCTTTGGCGAATTCTTTACTTCCTTCTAATTGAGCCCCTAATTTTGAAGGTCCTATAACCGGAATAGATTGCAACAATGCCTCTTTTTGAAAATAATCATAAATACCTTCAACTAAAGGATCTTCTGGACCAACCACAACCATTTTAATATTTTCTTGCAGTACGAATTTTTTTATGCTTTCAAAATCGGTAGGTTTAAGAGCTACATTGACGGCGATACTTTCTGTTCCTGCATTTCCTGGTGCCACAAAAAGTTTCGTACAAAGTGAGGATTGAAGCATCTTCCAAGCAATAGCGTGTTCTCTGCCGCCTGATCCTAAAAGTAAAATGGTCATGTTTTTGGGTTTAGTTGTGTTGGACAAAAATACTGGGTTTTGGAGGTTTTTTGTAATTAAATTTTAAAAAAATCATACTTCCTACAAGATAGTTATCTCTAAGTATTATTTTTGATAAAAATATCCTCATTGTGTTGAATCTTTTTAATCTTACTTTACGTCTCAACGGTTTTCCCATAAAGAAATCTCAAGAAGAATTAGACAAAATTCTGGCATTATCCGATGAAGATTATGCTTCCTTTTTAGAATTAAAAAAGAAAGAAATAGTAGCATATCACCTGCAAAACAATCCTTTCTATAGTAGTTTGATCGGTTCTAAATCGATTGTGAAATGGGACGATATTCCGGTGATGAAAAAAATCCATTTTCAAAAACCTTTGGCTGAAAGGCTGTCCAAAGGATTTACTCGAAAAAATGTTTACGTCAATAAGACTTCCGGTTCTAGCGGAGATCCAATGGTCTTTGCCAAAGATAAATTTTGTCATGCTTTGACTTGGGTCAATATTATGCGGCGTTTTCAATGGTATGGTTTGGATTTTAATCATTCTTGGCAAGCGCGTTTTTATGGAATGCCGTTGGATTTTATTGCTAACAAGAAACTGCGCTTAAAGGATTTTTTAAGCCATCGTTATCGGTTTAATATTTTCGACTTTTCGGATACCGCAATGCAAAAAATGGTGAGTAAATTTCATAGAACAAAGTTTGATTATATCAATGGTTATACAAATTCGATTGTATTGTTGGCTAAATATTTACAGAGAAAAGACCTTTATCTCAATACTATTTGCCCAAGCTTGAAAGTGTGTATTGTTACCTCTGAAATGTTATTTGATGAAGACAAGAAATTATTGGAAGAACGATTTAGAATTCCAATTATCAACGAATATGGAAGTGCTGAGTTGGACATTATCGCTTTAGAAAACCCTGAAGGTATTTGGAAAATCAATTCAGAGACTTTGTTTGTGGAGATTTTGGATGAAAATGATAGCGTTCTACCCTACGGACAGGAAGGTCGAATTGTGGTGACTTCACTTTATAACAAAGCCCATCCGATGATTCGCTACGAAGTGGGAGATATAGGGATATTAGATGAAAAAAGCACCTTGCAACACCCAATTCTGAAAAAACTAGTAGGAAGAACGAATGATGTAGCCATTTTACCTAGTGGAAAAAAATCGCCTGGAATGACATTTTATTCTATTACTAAAAAACTATTTGATGACGAAGGCAATGTCAAAGAATTTGTCATTACTCAAACAAAACTGGATACTTTTGAAATTGAATATGTTAGTGAATTGGGACTCTCTACGGAAGAAATCACTGAGATTGAACGGGTCTTGAGTCAATTTTTAGAACCTAATTTGAAGTATCTTTTTTATCGTAAAGACACAATAGAAAGAAGTAAAAGTGGTAAGTTGAAACAATTTAAATCGAGGATTTCAGCTTCTTACTAAATCTTGGTTTTATTAATAATTGTGTAAATAAAAATCCCATCATACAACAAAGAGATACAAACACATTGAATTGATGAAATTGTCTATAAACCGTAAAGTTGTGTTGAATTAATTTCCATTTTGAAGAAGAAATGGAATTTTTTCTGACTCTATAAAAAGCCAAACTTTCTGGAATAGGTTTAGCTGTTTTTACCTTCTTTAACACTGTTAACCACACCATCCAATCTTGTCTTTTACGAATACTTGAAATAGGGATTTTTCCAAAATAATTTGTGTCGTAAATTCCCGTCAGATTGCCTACAAAATTGCAAAAGAAAAGTTGCCAATAATGAAGTTTTAATGGAGCTTCAATTATTAAATTTAATGGTTTACCGTCTTCATCGATGCATTCATAAAAAGAAAACGTAAAAGGCAGGTTGTTTACAGTAAGGAATTCCATTTGTCTTTGAAGCTTCTCTGGTTTCCACAAATCATCTGAGTCTAGAAAAGCAATATAGCGTCCTTTAGCTAAATGTACTGCTTGATTTCTTGCTATTCCTGGACCAGAATTTTTTTGTAATTGGTAAAAAATTATTCTAGAATCTTTAGCTTTATATTCTTCGATAATTGATTTGGTAGAGTCTGTAGAACAATCGTCTACTATAATCATTTCCCAGTTTGTATAGGTTTGAGAAAGTAATGAGGCGATTGATGCTCTTATAAATTTTTCCGAATTGTAAGTAGGGGTTATTATGGATACAAGCGCTTCCATTTTAGTAGGCTTTATCTTCTCCTCTAAAAATATTAATTACTGTCTGCAAGATAATCTTGATATCAAGTAATAGCGACCAATTTTCGATATAAAACACGTCATATTTTATTCTATTAATCATGTCTTCATCCGTTTCTATTTCGCCTCTAAAGCCTCTAACTTGAGCTAATCCGGTAATTCCGGGCTTTACATAATGACGAACCATGTATTTTTTTATCTTATTCCCGTAAGCTTTGTTTTGAGACCAAAGATGTGGGCGTGGGCCTACTACAGACATTTCACCCAATAATACATTCAAAAATTGAGGCATCTCATCAATACTAGTTTTTCTTAAGAACCTTCCAATTCTTGTAACTCGGGGGTCGTTTTTTGAAGCTTCCCTTTCCGTTGTAATGTTTATTTTCATTGATCGAAACTTATAACAAAAAAACTCTTTTTCATCTATACCTGGTCTTCCTTGTTTAAAAAAAATGGGGCCTCTTGATTCAATTTTAATTAATAATGCCAGTAATGGGGTTAGCCATGATAAAAGTCCGATGATTACTAATGATGAAAAAAAAATGTCGAAAATTCTTTTAAATGCTTTGGTCGTTGGGTCATGAAGCATGGTTTTTCTCAAAGAAAGCACCGGAAAAAACTCATAGTATTCTATTTTTAGATTTTTAGAAAATATTTCTTTTGTATCTGGAATGAATTTAATCACCTTGTTATTTTCATCAGCAAAATCAACTAAATCTTTAAGTTGATCATTGGTAATTTCATTTAAAGAACAATAAATTTCATCAACACTATTTGCAAGAATATAATTCTGTAAATCGACTAATTTCCCTTTTATATTTGAATTTGATTTTTTATCCGAAAAATACCCTAAAAAACGATAACCATAATCATTACGCGTTTCGAAAAGTTCTTTAAGTCTTATTGATTCTGGAGTATACCCAATAATAACAGCATTTCTAAAATTGCTGCCTGTAACAATTCTGTATTTTTTTAAATAATAAAACAGCAAGTATTTGAATAGTGTAATTAGTGTAAAACTAGCGACCATAAATAAAGCAATTGCTTTTCCGCTAAATAAGACTTGTTTAGAAAAAGGGAAAAAAGCAATGATAACTAATAAAAATAAAATTCCTTGTTGTACTAATTTTGAAGTAATTTCTACTGGAGTTGTAAAACGATAAATTTCATAAAACTTTATCAAAAAAGCTATTATACTCCAAGCTACAGTTTGATAAATTAAATAATAAAAACAATTTAGATTTAATTCTTGGAAGAAAAATAAACACAAAACAGTAATTACCAATAAGTCAAAAATGATACTTATTGGTCTAATATATTTAGAATATCTACCTGTTTGAGCTGCCGTCATGTATTAATGAATGTATCCAGTAAAATCTTTATGTTCTTCTTTTAATAATTCCTCCGTTGACAACGATTTGAAATAGTCATAGGTGATTTTCATACCTTCACTTCTAGAAACTTTTGCTTCCCAACCTAATATTTCTTTAGCTTTTGTTGTATTAGGTTGTCTTTGTAAAGGATCGTTCATGGGTAATGGGTGGTATACTACTTTTTGAGATGTGCCAGTAAGTTTTATAATTTCATCTGCGAAATCTTTAATAGTAATTTCATCAGGATTACCAATGTTTACTGGATATATATAATCAGAATGTAATAATCTAAATATTCCTTCTACTTGGTCATCAACATAACAAAAAGATCGTGTTTGTGATCCATCTCCAAAAATGGTCAAATCTTCTCCACGCAATGCCTGACCGATAAATGCCGGAATTACTCTTCCGTCATTGAGGCGCATTCTTGGTCCGTAAGTATTAAAGATTCTGACAATTCTGGTTTCTACTCCGTGAAAAGTGTGGTATGCCATTGTTATTGATTCTTGAAAACGTTTGGCTTCATCATAAACGCCTCTTGGACCAATCGTGTTCACGTTGCCATAATACTCCTCCGTTTGTGGATGTACTAAAGGATCACCGTATATTTCAGAAGTAGATGCTATTAGTATTCTTGCTTTTTTTACTCTTGCCAAACCTAAAAGGTTATGAGTTCCTAATGAACCTACTTTTAGAGTTTGAATTGGAATTTTTAAATAATCAATTGGGCTTGCAGGGGAAGCGAAATGTAAAATATAGTCTAATTCTCCGGCTACATGAACAAATTTAGTAACGTCATGATGATAAAATTCGAAGTTTTTAAGTTTAAAAAGATGTTCAATGTTTTTTAAATCTCCAGTAATCAAGTTATCCATTCCGATAACAAAATAACCTTCGGCTATAAAACGATCACACAAATGCGACCCAAGAAATCCAGCCGCTCCTGTAATTAGTATTCTTTTCATGTTAGTGTTTTGTCTACATAGATAACGAAGAAATTATGATTTTCTTATGTAAAAATTAACTTTTTATATATAAGAAATAGCCTT